>JBJEBP010000188.1:0-9525 GCA_051870135.1 Candidatus Cryptobacteroides sp.
TCCGGATATTTCATCTCGGCAAGCATTGTCTGGAGGCCCAGATTGTCCTCTGAAGGGTCGTGTGTGAGAATGTCCTCCTCCGTGTAGCCGTCCTGGCCGATGGTCACGACCTTGAGTCTCATGTTCTCAAGCACGAGGCCCTTGTCCCTGTTCTTTCCGAAAATCATCTTCTCGCCTCTCTTCAGGAAAAGGAGCCTGTCAGCCTTGTTCTCCCTGTCAGAAAGCTCGGCGTGCGAGCCGTTGTTGAAGATTACGCAGTTTACGAGGAATTCCATGACAGATGTGCCCGAATGTCTGGAAGCCTCAAGCATAATCTCCTGGTTGAGAGCAAGTTCCGTATCCATACTGCGGGCGAAGAAGGTTCCCTTCGCACCGAGCACGAGGCTGCCGGGGTTGAACGGGGCCTCGACAGTGCCGTAAGGGGATGTCTTGGTGATGGCGCCAAGCTTGGAGGTCGGGGAATACTGTCCCTTCGTCATACCGTAAATCTGGTTGTTGAACAGCATTATGTTGATATCGACATTCCTCCTGATGGCGTGGATGAAATGGTTGCCTCCGATGGCAAGGGCGTCACCGTCACCGCTGGCCTGCCATACGCAGAGCTCCGGGTTTGCAACCTTGATTCCCGTGGCAATGGCTGTGGCACGGCCGTGGATGCTGTGGAATCCGTAAGTGTTCATATAGTAAGGGAGACGTGAGGAGCATCCGATTCCGGACACGACCACAACCTTCTCCTTGCCTATTCCCTTCTCCTCGCACACTGTAGGAAGGACTTTCTGGAGGGATGCCAGTACGGAGTAGTCACCGCATCCCGGACACCATCTGACTTCCTGGTCACTCTTGAAATCCTTGAATGTATATTTTTCCATCACGTCAAGCATTTTCATTGATACAATCCACAATATCCTTCACGAGGAAAGTCTGGCCCTGAATCCTGTTGCACTGGAGATACTCGTGTCCAGGCAGGTTGGAGCGGAGATATGAGGCGAACTGGCCTGAATTGAGTTCGCAGACAATGATTCTGCGGAACTTCGAGAAGACATCTTCAGTATTCCCCGGAAGCGGGCAGATATAGTCGAAATGCGCAAAGCTGACCTTCCTGCCTTCGTTCCTGAGCTGCTCAAATGCACTGAGTATGTGGCCGTAGGTTCCACCCCATCCGACAATGAGAATGTCACCGGACTCCTCTCCCTCGACCTTGAGCTCAGGTATCATTGATGCCACCGCAGCAACCTTGGCAGCCCTCTCCCTGACCATCATCTCGTGATTATCAGGGGCATTGGACAATACTCCGGCGTGGTTTTTCTCCAGTCCGCCGACACGGTGCTCGAAGCCCGGCATGCCGGGTACGGCCCATTTTCTGGACAATGTATCCTCATCCCTCTCGAACGGCTTGTATGCCTCGCTGCCGGAAGGGACATAGTTCGGATGAATCTCCGGGTAGTCCGACATTGACGGAATCCGCCAAGGCTCGGAGCCGTTGCCTAGGAAGCCCTCGGAAAGCATCAGCACCGGAACCATCCTCTCCAGGGCAATCCTGGCGGCCATGAAGGCCATATCGAAACAATGCGCCGGGGAATGTGCCGCAATGACGACCATAGGGCTCTCGCCGTTTCGCCCGTAGAGGGCCTCATTGAGATCGGCCTGCTCGGTCTTGGTAGGCATTCCCGTGCAAGGGCCGGCACGCTGGACGTCAATGACAACGAGCGGGAGCTCCGTCATCACGGCAAGGCAGAGAGCCTCCGACTTGAGTGAAAGACCCGGACCAGAGGTTGTGGTGACTGCAAGGTTTCCGGCAAATGCGGCCCCAATGGCGCTGCAGATTCCGGCAATCTCATCCTCCGTCTGCATTGTCTTGACATTCAAATTCTTATGAATTGCCAATTCCTCCAGGATGGCGGTAGCCGGAGTAATCGGATAGGAACCGCAGAAGAGCGGAAGGCCGGATTTTTCGGCAGCTGCAATCAGGCCCCAGGCGGCCGCCTGGTTTCCCGTTATGTTCCTGTATGTTCCCTGTTCGAGTCTTGCCGGGGCAATGCGGTAGGTATCCGCAACCGCCTGGATATTTGAAGCATAGTTGTATCCGTCGAATACGACCTTGCGGTTCGGCGCAATCATCTCCGGATGCTTCTTGCTGAATTTTTTCTCAATGTAATCGTAAATGTACTCCAGCGGACGGCTGTAGATGAAGCAGGCCATCCCGAGCGTGAACATATTCTTGCACTTGTGCAGGGCAACATTGTCCAGTCCGCTGTCCTTGAGGCTTTCCTCGGTAAGTTTGGTTATCGGGGCGCAGATGATATTCCGGTCCTCAATGTGAAGTTCTTCAAACGGGTCCCCTCCGGAAAAACCGGCCTTGTTCAAGCCCATTTCATCGAAGGCATCCACATTGACAAGCACGGTCGCATTGCGCTTCAGCCATTTGGCATTGGCCTTCAATGCTGCCGGATTCATTGCGACAAGCATGTCGCAGAAATCTCCCGGCGTATTCACCTTGTGGTCTCCAATGTGAACCTGAAATCCAGATACTCCGGCCACTGTTCCTTTCGGCGCCCTGATTTCCGCAGGGTAGTCCGGGAAAGTTGCCAACCCGTTTCCGAAAACAGCCGACATATTGGCGAACAATGTTCCCGTCAGCTGCATTCCGTCGCCGGAATCGCCGGCGAACCTGATCACTACATCGCTGGTATCGATGACTTTATGTTCCATTCCTTAATAATTGAAGGAGTTATTTATGAAATTGGTGGCAAATCTAATATAAAAAACGTTAAAACCCTAATGATTTATAAGAAAAAATTAATCGGTGCAACAAACTGATGTTGCACCGATTTGTATTTTTATGCATTAAAGATACTGTTACTCAGCCATTTGGGCCTTTGCCTGGAGCTCCTGCTGAAGAGTTTCAAGGGTCCTTCCGTCAGGAATGTTGAGGGCCTTCCTTGCAGCCGGGGTGAGGTCAGTGCTCTGGGCCTTGTCAATGTAAAGGAGGGATGACTCCTCGAATACATAGATGTAGCCGCCCTGCTTGGCAAGATTGTTCACTACATCAATGGCCTTCTGCTGGATAGGGGCCATCAGCTGGGCCTGCTGCTGCTGAAGTTCCTGCTGGATGGACTGGTCGAACTCCTGGATCCTGTTGGAGATGTCAGTGAGTTCCTTCTGCTTGCTTTCCTTGATAGCTGCAGTCCAGGTAGCCTGGTTCTGCTGGAATTTCTGGGCCTTGGACTGATACTCCTCAATCATTGTCTGATAGGTCTCCTGGGCCTCCTTCTGGGATGCCTCCATCTGTGACCTTGCGGCGTCAGCCTCCGGCATAAGCATCACGAGCTCATTGTAGTTGACGTGAGCGAACTTGAGGTTCTGTGCTGAAGCGGAAAGTGCGAGGACCGCGGCAGCCATAATCAAAATAATCTTTTTCATATCTTCTATGTTTTAATATTTCAGAATAGTTTTACACATATATTAGAACTGCTGTCCGATCAGGAAGTGGAACTGTCCCTTGCCGTTCTGCTTGTCGTCGAATCCGTAACCCCAGTCGATACCGAGGAGACCGATAACAGGGAGATATACCCTGACGCCGACTCCGGCCGAACGCTTGATCTGGAACGGATTGAACTTGCGGATGTCCGACCAGCAGTTACCGCCTTCAAGGAAGAGGAGGGCGAAAATGGTGGACTGAGGCTGCATCACGACAGGGTAACGGAGTTCGACGGTGAACTTGTCATATACGTTTCCGGCGTATGCATAACCGTTTGAACTGTAGGCTGTCGGGAGATATGGAGTAAGAGAATAGTTCTCATATCCCCTGAGTGCGATGACCTCCTGTCCGTAATTGTTGTAACCCGACATACCGTCACCTCCGACGAGGAAGCCCTCGAATGGAGAATATCCCCAGCGGCGGTTGTAGTAGCCGAGATATCCGAACTGTGCCCTGGTCATGAGGACGAGGTCGCCCACGAGCTTGGTGTAGAGGGAGGCCTTGAATGACCACTTGTGGTACTCAATCCATCTGTACCTGTCGTTGGATGTCCACTTGTCGTAATTTATATCTTTCGGATTACCGACGTGGGCCGGTACACCCAGTTCATCCCTGTTACCCCTGTCCTTATGCCTGAGAAGCGAATAAGGTGGAGTCAGCTGGAGGGAAATGGAGATATCCGAACCCTGGCGAGGATAAATCTGCTGGTCCGTGGATGTCCTGGAGAGGCCTATGGTGTAGCTCAGGTTGTGGGAAACTCCGTCGTCGAAGATGAATGAGTTGGAGTACCAGTTGTTGAGCCTGTAGGTCTGCCAGCTGAGCTGGTTGTAGAGGACAAAGTAGTTGTCCGGCCACTTGAGCCTGTTTCCGAGTCCGATGGAGATGCCGTAAACCTCGAACTGCCTGTCATTGTTGAGAATGTTCCAGGCGAGATAGGAGTTCGTCTGGCGGCTGTAATATCCTGATATGCTGAGGGATGTAGGCTTCTTGCCGAAGAGCCATGGCTCCACGAAACTGGCCGATACCGCAGTGTAATATGTACCGCTGGTCTGGAACCTGAATGAAAGGTTCTGTGCATCTCCGAGAGGAACCGGACGCCATGCGCCCTTGTCGAAGAACCTGTGGGTTGAGAAGTTGTTGAAACTTACTCCGACTGTTGCCACGAATGTCTTTCCGCCCCATCCTCCGGAGAGTTCGAGCTGGCTGGAAGGCTTCTCGGTCACATTATAGACAATGTCCACAGTGCTGTTCATCTGGTCCGGGATGATGCTGTAGCCGGTAGCCGGGTCGGTTATGGCCTCAGGGTCGAACTGTCCGAGGGAGGCAATTTCCCTGATGGACCTTTCGAAGTCACTCTGGCTGAAGAGATAGCCCGGACGGGTGAATATCTGGCGGCGGACTACCTTCTCATTGGTGAGGTCATTGCCGTTGATGATGATATTGTTCAATGTTGCCTGCTTGCCCTCGACAATGCGCATCTCCACGTCCACGGAATCGCCCGCCACGTTCATCTCGACAGGCTGGACATTGAAGAAGAGATATCCGTTGTCCCTATAGAGCTTGGACACGTCCATCTCGCCCTGCTTTCCGCCGCCGGTAAGCCTCTTCTGCATTGTCACAAGGTCATATACATCGCCCTTGCCAATCTGGAGAATGGAATTGAGGGCCTCGGAGGTATAGACGGAGTTTCCGGTCCAGGTCACATCCCTGAAATAATATTTCTTGCCCTCGTCGAACTTGAAGTCAATGCCGAGACGCTTGCCGGGAACCACGTAGTATATCGAATCGCTGACAAGACGCGCGTCCCTGTAACCGGCCTCATTGAAGGCACTGATGAGGGACTTCTTATCATTCTGGTATTCCTTCTCGTTGTATTTCTTGCTGCTGAAGAAGTTGTAGAACTTGGCCGACTTGGTCTTCTTCATTGACTTGGCGAGCTTGAAGTCGGTCACGTCGGTATTGCCATAGAAGTTGATGGTCTTGATTTTGACCTTCTCGCCACGGTCAACTGCGAAATTGACCCTGATGGCGTTCTTCACGACGGTATCCTTCTTGACTTGGGGCTCCACCTTGACGTTCAGGAAGCCTTTTTCCTTGTAATATCTCTTGATGATATCGACGGATGTCTTGGAAACATAGTCCGAGAATGCGCTTCCCCTCCTGAAATTGAGCCTCTCGAGGAGGTCCTTCTTCTCTCCGCTCTTCACTCCCGTGAAATTCCAGGCTGAAACCCTCGGCCTCTCCTGGATGTCAATGCGGAAGAATGCGGTATCCTTCGACGGGGCGATGGAATCCACATAGACGGCCACGTCCTGGAAATAGCGCTGGAGCCAGAGCCTGTTGACAACTGCGGAGATATCCTCTCCCGGAACAGTGACGGACATTCCCTTGCGGAGACCCGACTGGTTGATAATCTGCTGCTCCGCAAATGCCCTGTTTCCGGACACGGTAATCCCGCCGACCACGTATGTATTCGGCTGGTTGTAATCTATTTCGACTGAGCCTTTTGCCTGCTGGGCCAACGCTGCCGACTCGACCAGAGCCATCAGGAAAAGGCTGACTATGAGAATTCTCTTCATCATTTTTCGGTAAAAACGTACAAATATAGTCTATTTACACAAGTTTCGCAAGTTCATGATTATCTATAATAGTGAGTTTGTGCGCCTTGCGAAACTTCTTCCTCCCGCACAATTCTCGTCTACGTTACCCTTCTCCTAAATCCTCACCGTCCCTCCGGGCTGCTCGCTGCGAAAGACCACTGGGCTTTCGCTTATCGCTCACGACCTCGGGAAGAGGACTTACCCTCGATGCTGCGCATCGAAAAATAAGGTGTTTCGCACTGCGAAACTCTAGTCTATTTATTTCACTTTTCCATATCTCCGGTCACGGGATGCATATTCGGAAAGGGCTGCAAAGAAATCCTCCCGCCCGAAATCCGGCCACATCTTGTCCACGAAAACGAACTCGGAATAGGCTCCCTGCCACAGCAGATAGTTGCTCAGCCGCTGTTCCCCGGATGTCCTGATAATCAGGTCCGGGTCAGGTACTCCGTCGGTCACAAGATATTTGGAAAACAGGGAAGAATCTGTCATTGACTCAATTTCCGCCGCCCCGTCCGGCCTTGACATATAGTCCAGGGCCATCTTCTTCGCCGCCTGGAAAATGTCCCAGCGCCCGCTGTAACTCAGGAAGATGATGAGGTCAATGGTGGTGTTGTCCTTCGAGGTCTCCTCCAGGGCCCTGATTGCATCAAGGAGGACCGGATTGAGCCTGGCCCTGTTGCCGAGTACCCTGAACCTCACGCCGTTCTTCATCAGTTCCTCCATCTCGTCGGAAATGGCCTGGAACATCAGTTTCATAAGATAATCCACTTCTTCCTGCGGCCTGTTCCAGTTCTCCTCCGAAAATGCATAGAGCGAAAGATACTTCACTCCAGCCTCCGCCGCGGCCTTGAGACTGGCCCGGACGCTTCCGATTCCTTTCTTGTGCCCGAAGACTCGTTCCTGGCCTCTTTCGCGGGCCCATCGGCCGTTTCCGTCCATAATGATGGAGACGTGCACGGGTTTCTTGGTGTTGTTGTCCATTGATTATTTCTCACCGTTGTTTCTGATATCTTCCCCCCAGAACAATTTGCTGACGAGGGCCTTCACGAAACTAGATCGGGAAAGCCGAATGCGCTTTAGCGAAAATTGTGCCATTGAAACCCTGAGCGATGACGAAGCGGGCAGGGACATTGTCCTGTTGTCCATCGTGCATATCACGGAATCATCCCTGGATTTCACGCTTATGTCAATCACGGCCGTTTCCGGTACGACCAGGGGCCTCACATTCAAATTATGCGGAGAAATCGGCTCAATGATGAGTACACGGGAGGCCGGAGAGCATATCGGTCCACCGGCGCTGAGAGAATAGGCCGTGGAACCGGAACTGGTCGCAACTATCAGTCCATCAGCCCAATAGGTCGGGAGTTCGTCCCCGTCCACAGTAACATTGATGCCGAGAACGGAGGCTCCGTTCCTGTGCACTGTCACCTCGTTCAGGGCGTATGGCCAGAACTCATCGGAAGGCCCGGGTCCCCCGGTTATCCGGGCCGAAAGCATTGTCCTGTCCTCTATGCTGTAATTTCCGGCCAGCAGCGCTTCGGCAACTTCCTCGGGCTTGTTCTCGGACAGAAAGCCCAGCCTGCCCATATTCACTCCGAGAATCGGCACACCCGAATCGGCCACTCTCTTGGAGGCGGAAAGGAAGGTGCCGTCCCCGCCGACGCTCAGGACAGCATCTGTTCCCGGAATCAGGTCTTCCCTCGTCCGGATATCGTAAAGTGTGCATCCGGCATCCTCCAATGCCTTCCGCATTGCCATGAACCTGACATTTTCCTTCAGTCCGTCATTCTTTATGTAAAATCCGAAAGTCATCCGAAATCAATTCAACTTTTCAAAACAGGAATGGTATAACTTTCAAAAATAGCACTTTCTTTACAATTTTTACACAATAATTTTTATTTTTGTGTCCGAAACGGAATAATTATGACAAGATTAAGCGTCAACATCAACAAGTTCGCCACCCTCCGCAATGCGAGGGGCGGAAATATGCCGGACGTGGAAAAAGCTGCCCTGGACTGCGTGAGATTCGGGGCAGAGGGCATCACGGTACATCCACGCCCGGACGAGAGGCATATCAGATATTCTGACGTAAGGGCAATCAGGCCCCTCCTCGACGTGGAAATGAACATTGAGGGCAACCCAATACCGAAATTCATTGACATTGTGAACGAAGTGGTTCCGGACCAGGTCACCCTGGTGCCGGACGCCCCTGACGCCATCACTTCCAATGCCGGATGGGACACATTGAGAAACAGGGACTTCCTCACCGAGGTATGCTCCGAATTCCACAGGAAGGGCATACGCACATCCATCTTCATCAATCCTGACCCGGCGATGGCAAGAGGTGCTGCCGAATGCGGGGCTGACCGCGTCGAACTTTACACCGCAGCATACGCCGAGGAATACCGTGCAGGAAGGGAAAAAGCCATTGCGCCTTATCTCAGGGCTGCCGAGGCGGCGAGGGAATGCGGCCTGGGCCTGAACGCCGGGCACGACCTCAATCTTGAGAATCTCGAATATTTCATCAGGACGATTCCCTGGACGGACGAGGTTTCCATCGGCCACGCCATAATCTGCGACGCCATTTATATGGGTCTTGAAAAAACTATTGAGGCTTATCTGTCAAAGATTAAAATATTTTAGTAACTTTGTGTTTTGTGGCGGGGTTTCCATTGATCCGGAGACCGGCCTTTGCACCGATAATCATTAAAAACAAATAAAATGAAGAACACACCATTAATTCTCAGCGTCATAGCCCTGGTTGCTGTGGCCGTACTCGGAATCATCACACTCACAGGCAGAAAAGCATCTGACAATGGTGCGGCGGGAACAGCAGAAGGAGCAGCAGCCGCCTCAAGGGGTGACATTGTGTATTTCAACCTCGACCTCGTAATCAACGGCTACGATATGGCCAATGACCTCAGGTCAGTTGTGGAGACCAAGGCTCAGAACATCTCTGACGAAATCAACAGAAGGGGCAACAAGCTCCAGAATGACGTGAACGCCTTCCAGGAGAAAATCAACAAGGGCCTCATCACCCGTTCAGTAGCCGAGGTTCAGGGACAGAAACTTGAGGAGCAGAGGAATGCATTCAATGAATATGCAAACCAGAAGAATCAGGAAATCGCTGAGGAGCAGCAGGTTATGATGAACAATATCGGTGACGCCATCAAGAAGTTCCTCGACAAGTATGCTGCAGACAAGGGTTACGCAATGATTCTCGCAACCCAGGGTGACATCCTTCCTGCACCGGTTGCAGCCGGCGACAGCAGCCTCGACATCACTGAGGACATCATCGCAGGCCTCAACAGCGAGTATGTCGCTACCAAGTCCAAGAAATCCGAATAACAATACAAGACGTGAGGATAGCTATCCTGTCGTGCTTTTACCCCTTCAGGGGAGGAATTGCCCAGTTCAATGCCAATCTGTATTTGGAACTGGGCA
>JBJEBP010000189.1:0-2344 GCA_051870135.1 Candidatus Cryptobacteroides sp.
CGCATCCGAACGCAAATGGACGGATGACTGGAACAAGGATGTGTTCCGCAAGGGCGTCCGCCAGGAGTACAACCTCAGCATTTCCGGAGGAACGGAGAAGACACAGGTCTATCTCTCTGCATCCTACCTCAATGACGAGGGCTATGTGCCGAAATCAGGCTTCGACCGTATCACGGTGAGGGCCAAGGTTGACCAGACTATCTACAAATGGCTCAAGGCCGGAATCAACTTCTCTTATTCCAATACAGCCCAGCAGACATACGGCGGAGGCGGATCTTCCTCCTACAACAACCTCTTCTTCTTCGGGCAGACAATTGCTCCGATTTATCCGATTTACAAATACGACCTTGAGACGGGGGAGAAGATATATGCGGCAAACGGAGATCCGGAATATGACTGGGGAGAGAACAGGGCATTCGGCCAGCTCTCCAACCCTTACGGCCAGCTGATGACCTCCAAGAGCAAGACTATCAATGACAACCTTACCACGAGAGGCTACATTGACGTCCAGATTCTCAAGGACCTGAAATTCACGGTCAATCTCGCATACGACCTCTTCAACACCAAGTCGGATGTCTTCCAGACACCTGCCGGAGGTGACGCCCAGACAGTGAACGGCCGCGGCTCGCAGACAATGTCGAGATATACCGCATTGAATACCAACCAGCTCCTGACCTGGTCTCCAACATTCGGGGACCATAGCCTCAATGTCCTTCTCGGACACGAAATCAAGAAGGACCGCAACTACGGGCTTTCCGGCCAGATGACCAACTACCTTGACCCTACGGTTTCGGATTTTGCCAATGCCGCATTCTACCAGTATCTCAATTCTTCCACCGCGGAGTACTTCCTTCAGGGAATCTTCGGCAGGGCTGAGTATTCGTATGCAGGAAAGTATTTCCTGTCAGCATCTTACAGAAGGGATGCCTCCTCCAGGTTCTCGCCTGACAGCAGATGGGGCAGTTTCTGGTCGGCCGGTCTTTCCTGGAATATGAAGCAGGAGAACTTCCTGCGTGGTGTCAGTGCCGTGGATTATCTCAGGCTGAAGGCAAGCTACGGTACCCAGGGCAATGACAACATCGGTGTGACCAAGGTTTACCAGGACCTCTATTCCGTCGAGAGAGTGGACGGGGAGCCTTCGCTCAAGAGGGTGTTCCGCGCCGCTCCGGACGTGACCTGGGAGAAATCCCGCAACTTCAACGCCGGATTCGAGAGCCGCTTCTTCGACAGGTTCAGCGTCAATGCCGATTTCTTCATAAAGGTGACCAAGGACATGATTTACTACAGGCCGCTTGCGCTCAGCCAGGGCTCGCCTAACAGCCAGCTGGTCAATGATATGGATATGAAGAACACCGGTGTCGAGTTCGAAGTCAGCGCGGATATCTTCAAGCACCGGAACTTCCAGTGGAATATCACTGTGAACGGAACCCATTACAAGAACGCATTGACCAAACTTCCTTCCGACAAACCGAAGGAGGGTTATGAGGCCTATCCTTATTACCGTTCCACAGGAGGCTCCCTCTACGATTTCTATATGTATGAATGGAAGGGTGTAAATCCTGTGTCCGGACTTCCGATGTATGCGAAATATACTGAGAATGAGGACGGTACGAGAACGGTAAGCTATGTATCCTCTGTTTCCGAGGCTTCCAAGGTAAGGCTGGGCAAGTCTGCCATTCCGGACCTCTACGGAGGTTTTACCACCTCGTTCAAGTTCTTCGGTGTGGATGTCAGCGCGGCATTTGCCTACCAGATTGGAGGCTGGTGCATGGATAGCGGGTATTCCTCATTGATGAGCGCCGGTTCCCTGGGAACCAACTGGCATAAGGACATTTTCCGAAGATGGACTCCGCAGAACACTGACACGGATGTCCCGCGTGTGCAGAATGCTTATCAGGGTGCCAACCAGATGTCCACCCGCTTCCTGACAAAGGCCTCCTATATCAGCATAAGGAACGCCACTATAGGCTATACATTCCCTGACAAGCTGATGTCAAGGGCCAAAATACAGAACCTCAGGGTCTATGTCACTGGAGACAATCTCTGGTACAAGTCCAAGAGGCGCGGTCTCGATGTCCGCCAGTCATTCAGCGGAAGCACTGGCTTCAACTATTCCGCATTGAGGACTGTATCAGGCGGTGTATCAATCACTTTCTAATGGGGGAGGAATGAAGATGAAGAAACTTATACGCAATATTGCAATGGCGGGAGCAACCCTCTTGATGTTCTCCTGCTCCGAGAAATACTTCGATATCGAGACTACCGACTATCTTACCGGCGAGAAGGCCGCGCAGATGGTGGAGAATGATCCGGAGTATCTGTCATCCTATGTGTCAGGACTTTA
>JBJEBP010000190.1:0-9478 GCA_051870135.1 Candidatus Cryptobacteroides sp.
AGGTTTACATACGGATACGACAGCCGCTATCTGCTTGAGGCAAACTTCGGTTATAACGGTTCCGAGAGATTTGCGAAGGGTGAGCGCTTCGGTTTCTTCCCTTCAGTCGGTGCCGGCTACATCATTTCCAATGAGAAATTCTTCGGCCCTAAGTTGAAGAAGGTCATAACCCTTCTCAAACTCAAGGCGACCTACGGACTTGCCGGTAACGACCAGATTGGTTCATCCGCGGACCGGTTCTTCTACCTCTCAAATGTGAACATGAATGCCGGCCTTGACGTGGATTTCGGAGATGAATTCGCATTCAAGAAGAGCGGTGTGAGCATTTCCCGCTACCCTAACGACAAGATTACCTGGGAAGTTGCCAGGAAGTTCGATGTGGGAGTTGAACTCGGTCTCTGGGACTGGCTTACCGTCCAGGCCGACTACTATCGTGAGAAGAGGACCAATATCCTGATGGACAGGCAGTCCATCCCTTCTACAATGGGTCTGCAGGCCCCTCTCCGTGCCAATGTCGGCGAGGCTTCGTCCCACGGCTATGAGATATCCCTCGATGCCAACAAGAGCTTTGCCGGCGGCTCCTGGATATCAGGAAGATTCAATATGACCTACGCCACTGGCAAGTATGACGTGTATGAGGAGCCGGACTATGGCTATGAGTGGCTTTCCTGGAAGGGCAAGAGGCTGAACCAGATTACCGGTCTCATCGCCGAGCGCCTCTTCATTGACGAGGCTGACATTGCCAACTCTCCTAAGCAGATGTTCGGAGATGTGATGCCTGGTGATATCAAGTACAAGGATATCAATGGAGATGGTATCATCAACAGCCAGGACTATGTTCCGATTGGATATCCTTCCATTCCTAATTACATCTTCGGATTCGGAGTTTCAGCGGGATTCAAGAATTTCGATGTATCCTGCTTCTTCCAGGCTGCTACCGAATGCTCGTTCATGATTGACCACCAGAAGACTGCGCCTTTTGTCAATCGGGGCGACTGGGGTTCAGTGACTGCCAATGCGATGATGAAAGAATTTGCAGACAACCGCTGGACCGAGTCCAACAGGGACTGCTATGCGGTGTATCCGAGGCTCTCTCCACAGATTGTGGACAATAACAACTGCGCCAGCACCTGGTGGCTGAGGGATGGCTCATACCTGAGGCTCAAGACTCTCGAGGTCGGCTATACCATTCCTAAGAAGGCCTGTGACGCAATGAGGATGAAGACCTTCAGGATTTATTTCAGCGGAACCAACCTCTTCACATTGTCAAAGTTCAAGATGTGGGATGTGGAAATGTCTGGCAACGGTTTGAATTATCCTATCCAGAGAGTGTTCAATCTCGGTTTGAATGTAAACTTTTAATCTTTCGGAGAAATGAAAATGAAAAAGATATCAATCTTCGTCCTGTCAGTCCTGTCGGCGGTGTCCTGCAGTTATCTGGACATTATTCCGGACAACATCCCGACCATGGACATGACTTTCCAGACAAGGAACAGTGCGGAGAAGATGCTCTATACCTGCTACAACTACATCCCGAGCACGGCAAGCCCGTGGGGAAACCCGGGTATAGGTTCGAGCGACGAGGTCTGGAACTGCTCGGACAAGACATACTATTACCAGAACCAGACGGCCTTCCGTATTGCCAAGGGCCTCCAGAATACCAACGACCCGTACCTGAACTATTGGAGCGGCGGACAGAGCGGTTCCAACTTGTTTGTCGGAATCAGGGACTGCAATATTTTCCTTGAGAATGTGGACAAAGTTCCGGATATGTCACAGACAGAAAAGGAGAGGTGGAAAGCAGAGGTGAAGTTCATCAAGGCTTACCTCCATATCTGGCTCTTCCAGCTTTACGGCCCGATTCCTTATGTTGACGAGAACATCCCTGTGGATGCATCTCCTGAGGAGGTGAAGGTTGTCAGGGAGCCGGTTGACGATGTCGTTGCCAAGATTGTGGCCCTGCTGGACGAGGCCATCAGCAGTGACGCATTGCCTGATTATATCAGGTCGAGGGATACTGAACTTGGCCGAATCACAAAACCGGGTGCAATGGCCATCAAGGCCCGCCTGCTTACCTATGCTGCCAGCCCGCTGTTCAATGGCAATGAGGATTTTGCCGGATGGAAGGATGCCGAAGGCAGGAACATGATCAATCCGGAGTATGATGCGACAAAATGGGAGATTGCGAGGGATGCCTGCAAGGAAGCCATTGATGCTGCAATTGCAGCCGGACACGATCTGTATGAATTCGATGAGCCGGTGAAGAACATCTCCGATACCACAAGGCTTGAACTTACATTGAGGCATACTCTTACCAAGAAATTCAGCGATGAGCTTCTCTGGGGACTCGGAAGGAGGAATACCAGGGACCTCACAGGTATCTCCAATCCGCCTCTCACCAACTATCATCTTTCCAACCAGCTTAGCTGGGTCAAGATGATGCACAACCCTACCCTGGAGATTGTGGAGGAGTTCTATACCAGGAACGGTCTCCCGATTGACGAGGACAAGGAGTACGACTACAAGGGCAGATATGATGTGCTCAAGGTTCCCCAGGACCACAAGTATTATGCTGACACTACTGCCAGGACAGCAAGGCTCCATCTCTTCAGGGAGCCGAGATTCTACGCCTGGATAGGCTTCGACAACGGAAAGTGGTTCAATCTTGAGGCTCCGAGCGACAAGAGTTCATACGTTCTTCACAGCAAGTCCGGAGATCTTGCAGGACGCTCTCTCGAGAACTACTCCGTGACCGGATTCTATGCCAAGAAGCTTGTAAGCTATGAGCTTGTGATGACCCAGTCCACCCATACCGGAGAGCAGTGCACGCACTATCCTTTCCCTATCATAAGGCTGTCTGACCTATACCTTCTCTATGCCGAGTGCCTGAATGAGTGCAAGGCTGCTCCGGACGAGGAAGTTTATGAATACATCCAGAAGGTCAGGAACAAGGCCGGACTGGACAAGGAAACCGGCAGCCTGGTCGAGACCTGGGCAAGGTATTCCAATAATCCTGACAAGCCAAAGACCAAGGATGGAATGAGGGATATAATCCAGAGGGAGAGAATGATTGAACTTGCTTTCGAAGGCCAGCGTTTCTACGACCTCAGGAGATGGAAACTTGCGCTTGACTATTGCAACCGTCCTGTAAGGGGCTGGAGCATAACCGAGTCTGATGATTCATTCTACACTCCTGCTTATATCGAATTCCCGACATTTACTCCGAAGAACTATTTCTGGCCAATCAAGCTTGACGATTTGTACAGGAACAACAAACTCCAGCAGAGCTATCTCTGGTAATCTTTAATTTTCAAGACAATGAAACACAATATTACTATTATTACCATACTGGCGGCTGCCGTATTGTCCGGATGCTCCGAGGTGGACCTGCTGCATCCGTACGGAACCGACGACGGAAAGGCTCCTTCACCGGTAAGCGAGGTGACGGTGACCAACAAGCCGGGAGCAGCTGTAATCCGCTACAAACTCCCTGCTGACATGGACTTGTCCTACGTGAAGGCGGAGTTTACCGGAACAGACGGTTCCAAGAGAGAGGCCCGGGCTTCGTCCTATGTGGATTCGCTCCTCATTGAGGGCTTTGGCGATACCAGGGACTATGCTGTAGAACTCAGGGCCTATGACAAGTTCGAGAATGCTTCTTCACCGGTCAAGGTGACAGTAACTCCTCTTACTCCTCCTGTGCAGTCTGTTTTCGAGTCCCTCGAGTGGGCTGTGGATTTCGGAGGCTTCATGGTTTCCTTTGAAAATGCTACCAAGGCCAATATCGGAATCTACGTTACCAGGAGGGATACCCTTTCCGGCGAGATGGAATACTATGATGTATATTATACCGAGAAGGCGGAAGGCGTCTATGCAGTCAGGGGACTTCCTGATGATGAGAATGACTTCGGCCTCTATGTCCAGGACCATTGGGGAAACAGATCCGAGGTGCTTGAGTTTACGACCACCCCTTGGAGGGAAGATTTGCTCAACAAGAAATTGTTCACTGCCGTCAATCCTAATCTGGTGAACGGTGACCTTGCTTCGAACCAGTATGATTCAGAGATGTCGAAAGTATGGGACGGCGAAATCAGCAACTGGAACTATATCCATACCAGATGGCCGATAGAGTTCCCTCACAGGTTTACTTTCGATCTCGGTGTTGTGGCCAAGATGTCCAGGCTGAAGACCTGGCAGAGGACTGCCGAGGATGTAAGGTGGCAGCACGGAGCCTGGAGGATTTTCAATGTTTACGGATGCACAGAGCTCCCGGCCATTACTGACAACCCTCTCGACGGATGGAGGCTCATCGGATCATTCACGTCCGTGAAGCCGTCAGGATTGCCTCAGGGCCAGGTTTCGGACGAGGACATCCAGCTTCTCAATGAAGGTGAGGAGTTCATCTTCGACAGGGATGCGGAACCGATAAGATATATCAGGTTCGAGATTCTCGGCGTGCATTCGCAGATGAAGCTCTCCTGTATGTCCGAGCTCACTCTCTGGGGACAGATCGAGTCTGGGCCGGAAGAAGAATAGATTATTAATCCCGACAATAGACAAGATAAGATATGAAACGTATAATTGAACTCATTGCAGGACTGTCCTGTCTTTCAGTCGCTGTCGCCGGATGTTACGGTATCGACGACACGCAGAAGGAATGGACTTCCAAGGGCGAGACAATTTATGTCGGCAAGCTTGACTCCCTGAAAGTCCGTTCCGGAATGAACAGGGTTGAGATTATCGGCGATACCAGATATCTCAGGACCGCAACTGAATGTACGGTCAGCTACAATGACACCACTGTCGTGTTCAGTGTGTCGGAAATCAAGTGTGATGACGGAAAGGCAAGAATGCTTATCGAGAACCTTGAAGGAGGAAGTTATTATTTTGATGTGATGACTTATGACGCCGCAGGCAACAAGTCAGTTCCTTCCCAGGTTTTCGGCATAGCCTACGGCATCAAGGATATCCTGAAGGAAACTCCGAAGAGGATTACCTCTTTTGTGCCTAAATTCGACGGCTCCGTCGATGTTGCGTGGAATGAGGCCGCATCCACATTCTTCCGTGTCAACTGGGAGAATGCCGACGGCCGGATTGAGACAATGGATATTTATGATTCCCCGGCCAAGACGAATCTCAAATCCTGGAAGAAGGGTGGAAAGATTACTGTACAGACTTTCGTGATGAAGGATGAGGAAGACCTTGATCTTCTTACACTTGAGCCTATCAAGTATGTGTTCCCTACTGAGATTGAGGAGTCCATCCCGAGATTCGGAAACGGCTCCTATATGAATCTCGGACCGTTCTCTGACTGGAATCTTACGGAGGAATTTACTATGGAACTCCGGGCACGTTACACGGAACTTGCTCCGGGAGACCAGTGTGTTATTTCCTGCGAATCCGATGGCCCGGCAGCCGGTATGATGCTAAGAAGCAGCGGCAGCTCACTTCAGTTCTATGTCGGAGACGGTGGCTGGAGCGGAATATCATTCTCTCCGCTTTCTGTCGGAGTATGGTACGATCTGGCGATAACCTACAAGGCATACGGCGGAATCAGGCTCTATGTCAACGGTGAACTGAAAGCCACCGGCTGGTGCGGAAAGATGATTGTGCCGACATCCAGACTTCAGGTCGGAACTTCTCCATACTACTCTTCAAGATATATGCGTGGAGATATACAGCACGTGACAATCTGGCGTGATGCCAGGACGGACGAGCAGATCAAGGCAGATGTCGAGCAGGGCTACAACTTCACAGGGACTGAGGATGGCCTGAAGGGATACTGGCCGATGACAGTCAATTGGGGTGATGAACTTCCTGACCAGACCGGCAATCACGTAGCTGTATTCAATAATGTAACTTGGAACAAAAAATAGTGTTGTTAATTATGAAGAACTTCAGACAGATTGTATTATCTGTTGCATTGATGCTGGGTACCGGCCTTATGGCCGGCGCCCAGGACAATGTTGTATGGCAGATTGGTGTCAAGGATGACAGCTATGCCGAGTTCGCCGTGGCAGACAGGGGATACAATGATGTCACCAAGGTGTTCCCGGACGCCGCGGCTGTCTTTTCAGTAGGCAATAGCGGCCCCCAGAGCGTTCCTTTCGTGATACCCGGCCCTGATGACGGCTGGGCAGGCAGGAGGAAAGGCTCTCTTATGGTTCGCTTCAATGTGGCTTCCACCGTTCCTGACAAGGTGGAACTTGTGATGGATATGGTTGAAATACACCAATATGCACCTCCGGTGCTTCGCATTGAACTGAATGATTTCTCGACTGAGCTCAGGTTGCCGGCAGGCAAGGACAAGGATTTCCTTGACAAGAGGATAAAGTCCCAGTCTTCGGTTCCTGTCAGGGTTTCAATCCCTTCCAGTTCCGTGCTGAAGGGCGACAATGTCCTCCGGATTACCAATGTTGCCGGAAGCTGGACTGTGCTTGACGACATCAGGCTTGAGGCTTCCGCCAAGGTTGCCCTCGCCAAGGTCAGTGGAGGTATATCGCTTGCCTCCGTCAAATCTGTCCCTGCCCTTGTTTACGGCAAGGACGGCAAGGAGTTGCGCAGCCCTGTCATTGTTTCCGCCGTCAACTGGGGAAAGAAGACAGTAAGTGCAAAATGCCTCTGCGACGGAGTTGAAGTCGGCAATGTGAATCTTGCCCCGGGCCTCAATTCCACCGAGATATCCATTCCTGAACAGTATCAGGGCAAGGATGTGAAAATCGGGATTCTCTGCGGAAAGGAGACAATGGAGACATCCCTGAGGATTCTTCCGGCAGAGAAGTGGACGATTTATCTTGTCCAGCATACACATACTGACATAGGATATACCAAGCCCCAGACAGAGATTCTTACAGAGCATCTCCGCTACATTGACTATGCCCTTGAGTATTGCGAGGCTACCGAGTCCTATCCGGACGATTCCCGTTTCAGATGGACTTGCGAGGCATCCTGGGCAGTCAAGGAATGGCTGAAGTCCAGGCCTCAGGAGCAGGTGGAGAAATTCCTGCACTTTGTGAAGAACGGCCAGATTGAGGTGACTGCGATGTTCTTCAATATGTCCGAGCTCTCCGGAGAGGACAATTACAAGACATTCCTCTCTCCAATCAAGACATTCCGCGAGATGGGTATTCCTGTCGTGACTGCAATGCAGAACGATGTGAACGGTGTGGCCTGGTGTCTCGCCGACTATCTTTCCGGAATCGGTGTCAAGTATGTCACAATGGGCTCCAACAGCCACAGGGCCGACATTCCGTTTGACAGGCCAACCCTATACAAGTGGGAGTCCCCATCCGGTAACAGCCTGATTTCATACAGGTCCGACCATTACAATACAGCCAATGGCTGGGGCATTGACAAGGAAGATGACAAGGGCGTGGAGAGCGGAGTATTCTCATACATATCCTCCCTCAAGCACAGGGGCTACGATATCCCTCTTGTATCTGTCCAGTATTCAGGATATTTCACTGACAACTCACCTCCTTCAATGCGTGAGGCCAACCTTATCAGAAGGTGGAATGACCACTATGCCTGGCCGAAGTTGAGGAGCGCCACCATCCACGAGTTCCTGGACAGGGTTGACCGTGAGTATTCTGATAATCTTCCGGTTTACAGGGCCGCCTATCCTGACTGGTGGACCGACGGATTCGGTTCTGCCGCAAGAGAGACTGCGGCATCCAGGACAACCCAGTCCGATATGCTTACTATCGGCGGAATGCTCTCGATGGCTGCATTTGAGGGAGATTCCTATCCGTTCTCCACTACTGCCGATGTTGACAGGATCAATGAGAACCTTCTTTTCTACAATGAGCATACATTCGGTGCTGCCGAGAGTATCTGGAACCCGCTTTGCGAGAATTCCCAGGTCCAGTGGGCAGAGAAAGGCTCCTATGTATGGGATGCATTGAAAAATACCCAGATGATGTATGAGGCTGCCGCCGGACGTCTCCAGGGCAAACTCTACAGGGGTGCGAGACCGACACTTACTTTCTTCAATGCTATGGCCCGTCCGCACACCGAGATGGTAAAGGTCTATATTGACTATGAACTTGTGCCGAGGGACAGGAATTTCTCCATTGTCGATGAAAGCGGCAGGAAGCTCAAATGGCAGCCTCTGAATTCCAGGAGCGAGGGAAGATACTACGCTATCCTGGCTGAGGATATCCCTGCCATGGGCTATCGTACATACGAGCTCGTCGTGGAAGACGGAAATGCTGCCAATCCTCAGTGGAATAATGTATCTGGCAAGATTGAAGTCAGCAATGGATTCTACTCCCTTGTCTTTGACAGCACACGCGGAGGCGTTTCCTCCATCATTGACAAGGAAACTGGCGACGAACTCATTGACCAGTCCTGTGAATGGAATGCCGGAGCCGTGATTTACGAGTCTCTTGAGGGTGACAGGCACCAGATGGAACGGAAGGTATTCGAGAAATATTCCAGGGAGGGCCTGACCGATGTCAGGTTTACCGGAATATCGGAGGGAACCATCTATACTTCCGTCCACTATGAGGGCAAACTCCGTGGATGTTCCGGAGTCAATGTCGAGGTGCGTCTCTTCAATGATGTCAAGAGAATCGAGTTCTCCTACTCCCTGGTGAGGCTGCCGGAGACTGACCCGTCCGGAATCTATGTCGCATTCCCTGTCGAACTGCCTGGCGGAAAGCTTTATTTCGATGTCCCTGGCGGTACCGTATGCGCAGGAGAAAACCAGATTCCGCGCACTTCGGCAGGCTGGAATACAGTGCAGAACTATGTTGCAGCCAGAAATGCAGGGAACCAGGTCATTGTCAGCTCCGACGAGATTCCTCTCTTCATGATGGGCGAACTTCTCAATGACCCTTACCGTCTTGTCCACAAGCACGAGAAGCAGCATATTTATTCGTGGATAATGAATAATTATTGGACAACCAACTTCCGTGCATCCCAGGAAGGCGAGCTCAAGTGGACTTATGCCCTGACTTCCACTACGGATCCGTCCAATTCCGTGGCAGTTGATTTCGGCCGCAGCAACAGAGTTCCTGTATATGCCAGGGTGATGCCTGCAAGCAAGACTTCTTCATACGTGGGCAATCCGAGGGAAAGGTCATTCATCAATGTTGAAGCGACGAACCTTACGGTTGCTTCCTGCTGGCCATCCCGTTTTGGGGGCAAGTCAGTGATTCTGAACCTAATCGAGACTGACGGCAAGCCGACAGAACTCAAGATTACAGGCATTGACGGCAAAACTTTGCCATACAGCTTTGTGAATGCGCTTGAGGAAGCTGTGGACGGCAGGTCCATCGTGTCTCCGAACGGCAATGTATTCGTGAAAATCGATCTCTGAAAAATGCGAGATATCAATGATTTATAAGTAAAATGCTTAAAAATACTTAAAATTTTTTCGAAAATATTTGGTAATAACGTTTTATAGTTATATCTTTGCAACCAGACAATAAAAGGTTTTTATGTCTATTTGTTAAGTTCGTTTTATATAGGGGGT
>JBJEBP010000191.1:0-2333 GCA_051870135.1 Candidatus Cryptobacteroides sp.
TTGACCGGCTCGCGCTAGCCGGAACTGCGGCCTAAATCACTTGCGAAACTTGAGTCATTGTTAATCCGGAATTCGTACGACTGTTTCATCATGCCAGGCTTGCCGGCGTCTTGCATGACAGCGAATAGAACGGAATCGCCAGCAACTGGCAGAGAGCGGAGACTGCGGCCATCAGGGTAACATTGACATCGTACAAGGCACCGAGGGACCAGCTTCCGAGGAACCAGGCAAAACCGAAGGCCAGGGAGAATATTCCGAAGCCAGTTGCACGTCCGGACTTGGGAGTCATGTCTGTCACGGCAGCCTTGAGAATGGACTCCTGGGCACCCATTCCGATTCCCCACATCACCACTCCAATGATGAGACTTGGCAGAGAATGCCCAAGGAATACCAGAAAACTGAATGGTGCGGCTATTACAGCAGAAAGTATGAGTACCTTCATTCCCCAGCGGTCATAGAGATTGCCGAATATCAGGGCGGCAGCGGCATCTACCAGCATTGCACCGCTGTACAGGAGCGGGAGGACATCTGCGGAAATCAGGTCGGAGCAGGAACGGCTCACGTGCATGGCTACAAGGGAGTAGTCCAGGAAGCCGAATGCGAAGAGGCTTATTCCAATGATATAGAGCACAAATCTCCTGTCTGCCCGAAGGGGGACATATTCTTTTGGGTCGGGTTCGAACTGCTCGGGATTTGGAAAATTAAGCCTTGTGACAATGAGCAGGACAAGGGTGATGACAGCGGGAACGGCAAGCGCAATGAAGCAGAAACTATAGCGTTCGAATGTGCTGCCGTCAGTCTTGAGGAGCATTACAAAGTATAAAAGCAATGGACCGAGTACTGCCCCGAACTGGTCCAGGAGCTCCTGCAGGCCGAATGCTTTCCCGGCTCCTTCCTGGGAGGCGGCAAAGGAAATAACCGTGTCCTTTGCAGGCTTCTTGATGGCCTTGCCGAATTTCTGGATAACCAGGAGGATGCAGGCTGCAATCCATCCATTCTCCCCGACCAGTGCCAATGCCGGTATTGTGATCAATTCCAGGCAATATCCGGCTATCACTATTGGCCAGTATTTCCGGGTCCTGTCAGTTAATCGACCGGATACGAAACGCAGGGAATAACCGACCATTTCGCCAAGGCCGGATATCAGGCCAATAGTTGCCGCTGAGGCTCCCATCAATGAAAGAAAAGCGCCCCTGATGCTTTCTGCGCTTTCCTTGGTCATGTCCGAGAACATGCTCACAATGCCGAACAGCAGGATGAACAGCATTGCCCTGGACATTCTTTTTTTCTTGTTGTTCATTTTATAAATATCACGACAGAACTGACTTGATTTCCTTCAGGATGTCCTCGTCTGCGGGAAGCCATTTTACGGAAAACAGATTGTCTTTGTCAAGCCAGGCGGCAGCCTCATGTTCATTCAGGTGGAATGCCTCACCGGCAAGTTCGCACCAGAAGCAATGGAGGGTCAGATGGAAAGCAGGGTAGTCCCACTCGACGGTCTGGATCAGGCTCCCGACATTGATTTCAGCATCCAGTTCCTCATTGATTTCCCGCTTCAATGCCTGCTGCGGAGTTTCGCCGGCTTCCATTTTCCCTCCCGGAAACTCCCACCAGTCCTTGAATTCCCCATATCCGCGCTGCGTGGCGAATATCTCGTTTCCGCGACGGATTACTGCGGCTACTACTTCTATTTGTTTCATAATAAAAGGTTTACCAAGTTAACATTATTCCTGCATTGTAAAGTTTGGCTCCTGATTGAGCCTTGCAAGGCATAAATAAATATGCTAAAGTAGCAAATTGCATTTACAATACAAATAATGATTATCCACAATTCGTACAACTTCTGCCAGTAGGTCAATTTTCTCGAACCGGAGCTGCCATTCTGTGATATCGTGCGCCAGGTTGGGTGTGGATGGGATATTTCTTCGTGCAATTCACCGGGCAGGGGTGGACCGCCTACAGGCAACTGTAGGCCATATCATCCTGCTCGGTGGCACATAATTGAAGCCACCGAGCAGGATTTTCAAAGCTAACTCATTGAAAATCAATATGTGCTGTTGCTCGGTGTTTTCCTCGAACGTTATTTTTGACTATGTGAGATGAGTCAGGTTTATTGGTATGTGGACCTTCCATCCTGCGGCCCGTATCGAGGAAGGCATTTGGAAAGTGACCATCCACGCTAGGTGGCATATCGTGAAAAACCGTAATGTGCTGGTCCGAATTAACAACAGATTTCTAAAAAAATTAGAAAATAATCGTTATCATTGCAGTGTCAAAAATAGAAGCCTTTGAAATGAAGAAAAGAATTGTCTTGATACTGTTTCCGCTCATAA
>JBJEBP010000192.1:0-2331 GCA_051870135.1 Candidatus Cryptobacteroides sp.
TAACTGACGTAAATATATGAATATTATGCATACGTTGTTATGGGCTGTGCGGAAATTTTGCTACATTTGTGAGACGAAGTAAAGAATACCCTTACAAAAGACAATTATTTGTTTACATTTTTGGCTGATTGACATTAGCTGTC
The DNA here is from genome assembly GCA_051870135.1 of Candidatus Cryptobacteroides sp. Lineage (GTDB taxonomy): Bacteria > Bacteroidota > Bacteroidia > Bacteroidales > UBA932 > Cryptobacteroides. The sequence continues at coordinate 144 of JBJEBP010000192.1, forward strand.
AATTTCGGGGTATATCTTTGCGGGATTGTAGAAGAGCAAGGAGAAAATAATACAAATAACAATATGGCAAATAAAGAACAGGAGAGGCAGGAACTTCATCGTGCCATCTGGGCTATTGCGAATGAACTACGCGGAAGCGTGGACGGCTGGGACTTCAAGAGTTATGTGCTTGGATTCCTCTTTTATAGGTTCATTTCTGAGGACCTCCGGTCTTATATCAACAAAGGAGAGCAGGATTATGGCAATGCGGACTATGACTATGCAAAAGAGCAGGATAGTGTAGCCATTGAAGGCAAGGATGACATCGTGGCCGAGAAGGGTTATTTCATCCTTCCTTCACAACTATTCGAAAATGTCAGGTCCAAGGCTGCCAGCGATGAAAACCTGAACGTCACTCTTGCACAGGTATTTGACTCCATCGAAGGCTCTGCCAACGGAACTCCGAGCGAGGATGATTTCAAAGGCCTGTTCGATGACATCGATGTGAACAGCAAGAAGCTCGGCAACACCGTAGCGGAGCGCAACAACAAACTCTGCAAGATTATGGAGCGCATCGGTGACCTTAAGCTCGGTAACCTGCAGGACAACACCATCGATGCTTTCGGAGATGCTTACGAGTTCCTGATGACAATGTACGCCAGCTATGCCGGCAAGTCAGGAGGTGAATTTTTCACACCTCAGGAAGTCAGTGAATTGCTTGCGAGAATCGTGACCACCGGCAGAACTCAGGTCAACAAGGTTTACGATCCGGCCTGCGGAAGCGGTTCCCTGCTTCTGAAATTTGCCAAGATTCTCGGCCCGGAGAACGTGCTCAACGGATTCTATGGTCAGGAAATCAACATCACGACTTACAACCTCGCCAGAATCAATATGATTCTGCACAACGTGGGATTCGAGAAGTTCGACATTGCTCTCGGTGACACCCTGCTCAATCCTTACCACTGGGATGACCAGCCTTTCGATGCGATAGTTTCCAATCCTCCCTACAGCACCAAGTGGGAAGGTGATGAGAATCCGCTGCTGATCAATGATCCGAGGTTTGCGCCTGCCGGAGTGCTTGCGCCTAAGAGCAAGGCTGACCTTGCATTTACTATGCATATGCTCCACTGGCTTTCGACCAACGGAACTGCTGCAATAGTAGAGTTTCCGGGCGTGCTTTATAGAGGAGGAGCAGAAGGGAAGATTCGCAAGTATCTGGTGGACAACAACTATGTCGATACGGTTATCCAGCTGCCTGACAACCTGTTTTTCGGAGTCACCATCGCTGTCTGCATCATAGTGCTTCGCAAGAACAAGAGCGAGGCTAAGACTCTGTTCATTGACGCATCTGGCGAGTTCGTACACGAAGGTAACAAGAACAAACTTTCAGATGAGAACATCTCCCGCATCCACAAGGCATACGCTGACAAGACGGATGAGGCGCATTTCACAAAGCTGGTGGACAATAGTGCCATCGCGGAGAATGACTACAATCTGTCGGTTTCGTCCTATGTCGAGCAGGAGGACAAGCGGGAGAAGATTGACATCGTGGAGCTGAACGGGCGCATAGAGAAGATAGTTGCCCGCGAGAACGAACTCCGCACAACGATTGATGCAATTATAAAGGATTTGGCGATATGAGTGAGATAAGCGATATGATTCAGCGGCTCTGCCCGGACGGGGTGGAGTATAGGAAGTTGGGGGAGGTCGGAACTTTTGTGAGGGGTAATGGACTTCAGAAGAAAGACTTTGTAGAAGAAGGAGTGGGATGCATTCATTATGGGCAGATTTATACATATTACGGAACATGGACTTATAATGTTAAGTCCATGGTTTCAAAATCTCTGGCCGAGAAACTTGTTAAAGTAGATACTGGAGACATAGTAATCGCATGTACAAGTGAAAATATTGAGGATGTATGTAAAGCTGTTGCTTGGCTTGGAGAAGGACAAATAGTTACGGGAGGCCATTCGGCTGTTTATAAACATCAACTTGAACCCAAGTATGTTGCTTATTATTTTCAAACAGAGGATTTCCTATCGCAGAAGAAAAAATATGCTCGAGGTGCAAAAGTTATTGATATAAAGATTGATGATTTGTCAAAAATCGAAATCCCCGTGCCGCCACTGGAGGTGCAGAGAAAAATTGTCGAGGTACTCGACAATTTTTCGGAGCTTACAGCGGAGCTTACAGCGGAGCTTACAGCGCG
>JBJEBP010000193.1:0-9411 GCA_051870135.1 Candidatus Cryptobacteroides sp.
ATGTGCATGGCACCTCCCTGCGAACATTCCGTGGCTACACGAGAAAGCATTTCCGGGCTGGAGTTGTTCTGTTCATCTACACTACGTTCCAAGATATGTACGTGCACGCGCGGATTGGTATATTCTTTGGCTAACGACTTGAAATATATACGCTCCGTGTCTTTACCTTCGGAAGCTATGACTATAAGGCGAGCGTCACGAAATGCCTCGCGACGTTCGCGCATCAAACTATTCCTGCTCCGCATCGCCCCAATGAATATTATTCAGTTCGCCAAAGAATGGAATCGCTCCATAGCGACCATTCAGATAACCTTTCTGCACATTCTCTCTTGGCTTGTACTCACAAAGTGACGACAAATGGCTTTCTCCTTTCTTGTCTTTCTCCACAAACCAGACTTCGTCTTGGCGGACAGGGGCTGTAGAAAGTAGATTGGATTCGTGTGTCGTACAAATTAACTGCATTTGCGAATCTCTTCCAAGCAAACTGTTGTACATCTCCAGCAATTTCAATGTCAACATCGGGTGCAAGCTCCTGTCGACCTCATCAATCACATAGACTGCATCATTAGCACGCATGTCAATAAGCATTGGAATGAAGTCGAACAAACGTGACGTTCCATCAGACTCTTCGAACATTTCGAATATATAGTCCGAGTTGCTGTCTTCTTTCTTGTGGATGGTTTTCAGTTCATGCCACTTCAGATTCTTAGACATATCCTTTTCTGCAAAGATGAAGCGATTCTCGTTGTGAATCACCACCCCTGTTCCGGAGCCTTTGCCCTCAAGACTTTCTTCAACCTTTTGACGGATTTCGTCAGGAATGCCTAAGTCTTCAGATTTAGACTCTATGCGGCGAAGGTCTGTTATGCCTGTGTCAAAATAGCGAAGCAACTCACGCATCACGTTTTTGAACTGGGAGTCACTCACTATCCGGAATGGGAAATCCGTTCTATGTGTATTGGGGAAGATGATATTTAGATTCTCAAACCATTTACGGGCAGATTTAATCGCATCTATTCCCTTTCCGTTACGCTTGATATACTCACTTAAGAAAGTACCCTTGGTAGGTGTGCCGTCAATCAGGAACTTCAAGAATTGTCCATCCTCATCCTTCTGGAACTGAGGTGCAATAGTATTATCCCAACTTTCACCATTGCGTTTGCGTTCAAAGATCATAGTGTCATTGCGGCTGCCCGTCTTGTATAGCCATTCCTCAAGCAAGCCGCCTTTAGAGAAAGCTATACCATAAGCAAAGAACTGATTGTCCACTTTGAACTCCAATTCGATACTCGAACGCTCTTGGGGGGCATCCGTCATCTTGAAGTAATTATATTTGAGATTGCTCCAGCCATTCAAGGCAAACTCCTTGATAATAGCCAAACATTTTATGATATTAGACTTTCCTGAAGCATTGGCACCATAAATCAATCCCATGCGGAGCACTGATATATCATCCCGTTTCTCCGCACGTGAGACTTGCAACGGCAAATGGTCGCTCTTGCTGGCTGTGAACAAGATACGCGTTTCCCCGTTAAACGAGTAAATGTTTTCAAACTTGGCTGACAATAACATAATGACGTCTGATATTTCGTGAGATTTCGTTGCAAAGATAATAAAATATCGCGAAACTCAGACAATTATCTACACAAAATAGGTATAAATACGACAGGAGACATGTTAAATTTTGTCGCCTTGTCAGTTTATAACGCTATTCCGGTAGAAATTTGACCCTTGCTTAAAAACTGCACGGGTAGTAGAAAAGAAACCTAACCCACATGATCACTGATATAAAGGAACCGTCAGTTGACGTTCCCGGATAGTCAGGGATGAATTGTATGTCTGTTTGAAGAGTTTAATCTTTCTCTGAATTTGAGATGTTATCGCCGGTGCGACATTTGTACTGATTACGAACGCATGGCGGTTTTCATCATATTCACCAAGTCTATTGATGGTAACTTCCAGTTGATCAATCGCATGCATCACTTGGACCCCTTTCAGTTCCACGTATCTCTCCTCGTGTTCATCAGAGGATAACAGGAGATTGTCACACCTCAATCCATCTCTTATCGTACATCCGTCGACAGCTACTTTCAAATATGTTTTTCTCTCGGGATTCAAGAAGACTATCTTGCGATTATTCTCTTCAAACTTGATTTTTGAGTCATTCGCCTCACAAATACACGCCACTACCTTGTTTCTCATATATTCAGCAGAAAATTGAAGTCATCAGCAATCTCCTGGGAGGCACTGTCCAAAGCCTCTGAGGATATCAATCGGAAGTCTGGGTCCATGATGGACTCAATTCTCCCATCTTTCATAAAAAAGGCCGCCACATTATCATAAGATATGGCTTGAGACAATGGGAACCGTTCCTTCACCCTGTCTGCCTTTTCCTTTGATTCTGTAATCAAGTCGGATGCCTGAATCAAGTTATTCATAGCCGTCAGGATATAAGGACTATGTGTAGAAATAAAGCAACTATGTTTCCTCCTTCCGTTCAACAGTCCAACCAAAGAATAAACAAATTCTTTCTGGGTGGATGGGAAAATATGCGACTCAGGCTCTTCTATGAAGAAATCAGTGCGGCATGGTGTAAGAATTCCGTCAATGATTTTTTTCTGTTTCTCGGGACTCTTGTCTGCACATTCCCGCTGAACGACAAGTTCAAGATTGTCGCGAAAAATAGCTTCTTCAACCTTTGTATGCTTCTCCTTGTAATATCCATCCGTAAGATACCTCAACATCAAACACAAAGGGGTCAAGGACTGCAAGCCGCTTGAAGCATTTGTCATATTCAATTCCAATCCGCCAGGCATCACTATCTTGTCTCCTTTATCTCCCACATCATAGCGATAACTATATGGCAGATTCAATATGCTTTCCTTCTTGGTAAAACTCTTGCGGGCAAACTCCCATTCTTTCATGAAATCCAGAATGTTGTTATTGTCCATCGATACCTGATACCAGTTCGTGATGGCTGCCACCAGATTTCGTTCAGATGGGATGTATGATATCTTGGCACGTTTATAACCCCATCGTTTAGACGGAGACTGTGCCCAATCGAACTTGCATCTGTTCAGGTTGGCATCATACTCGAAGGCAAGGACGTCATTCTCATACTTGATATATGAATCTGGATGCATAAAGCCTTCCAGTTTATGAAAGCCAATCAGATTATCATAGAAGGTTTTCGGGTTGCAATATTTTTCCGGATTCTGTGTCAAGGAAATCTGACGTTCCATCCAGTCGCAAAAGCATGCAACCTTCAACACAGTGCTCTTTCCTGAGCTCTGTGGGCCAAGTATCACATTAAGCCGTTTGATTTCGAGTTCCACATCTCGGATGGGACCGAAATTCCGAATCTTCAACCGCTTCATAATTATAACTTTACGACAGAATTTTCTTCTGCTCGTCTTCGTTGAGCATTGCCTCCTCGTATTCTTTTAGTTTATCTCCGCCGCCCTGAATAGCAGAAAGCGGCTCAACTCCACAAAGATAATAGAATTTGTTTCATCCGTTACTTCTAAAGTGTCTTTTTCCACAGATTTCCTGTATGCGTTGTGAGGTCACCAAAAAATAAATCACATCCCCGCCACCCAACGAACAATCCTGCCAAGCACCTCAGGGTCAATGGTTTCCTCGATTTCGCGATACTCGGTGGAGGAGCCGGTGGCACAATGCTGGAAAAGGTGGTTGACACCTTCCACTGTCTCGATAGCGGTCTTGGGATTGGAAGGCAATCCGGTTCTCAGGGCACCGAGATTGGCTTCAGGATTGACCTGCAAGTCCTTGGAGCCATTCAGGGCCAGGACAGGGCAATGGATGTCTTTCAAAGTCGGACGGACGTCCAGGGCCAGGAAATATTTCAGGTATGGGGAGCGAAGCTGGAGGATTACGGCTTCGAGCCGCTGTTGCAATGCCGCAGGAAGGCCGAATGAACCGGCGGAAGGCATTGGCATATCGTCAATGCAGGCATCGAAGACTGCCCTGAGGGCATTGCAATAGGCATCCACTATCTCGGAAGGGGTGTTCACGGCCTCCAGCCCGATGCGGTTCTGCCATATCAATGTCTCCTTGCCGGATATGGCCATTCCCGCAAGCGAAACGATGAAATCAACATTGTTCCCGGCTGCCAGCATGAAAGCGATGGTGCCGCCCTCGCTGTGACCGATAACTCCCACATTGTCAAAGCGTTCCCGCAAGAGACGGATGCCGGCCAGGGCATCATTCTTCAGGTCCTCTGTAGTACAGTTTACGACATCACCGGTGGATTCGCCGAAACCGCGGTCGTCGTAGCGGAGTGTGGCAATGCCGGCCCGGGCCAATGCGTCAGCAATGACTGCAAATGGCTTATGTTCAAAGAGTTCCTCGTCCCGGTTCTGAAGCCCGCTGCCTGTTACCATAATCAGGACGGGCGTTTCCCGGCGGCAATTCTCCGGCATTGTCAATGTCCCTTTCAGGACAGCATTGCCATTGGCAAACGAAACTTCCTCCTGCTTGTACGGGAACGGCCCTTTCGGAGTCTGCGGCCGGTTGAGTTTTTCTTCTCCCGGAGTGAGTGTCAATGGGAAAGAGGCTCCCAATTGGGTAAATGTTCCAACTATCTGTTTTACAAGCCATTGACCTTCGTATGATGCGCCAACGGATGGGATACTGATGGTGATGGCGCCGGTCGCGGTCCGGTTGACATTGATAGGAATCCCCTTCGCGCCCTGGTCCGGCGAGTCCATCGTGGGATTGTCCCCGTCAAGGTGGAAAACCAATGCAAGTTTAGTGCTCTGGAGGTCAAGTTTTCCGGACCATGTGCCGGTCTGGGCGCAGGCCAATGTTGCCGCTGAAAGTAGCAGAATCAGGGTTGTCAATGTTCGGTGCATATTTGTTCATCGTATTGTTTTACATCCGGCATATTATTTCGTCATCCCCGGCCTGTTTTTCGTCATCCCCGGCCTGACCGGGGATCTCATGCATAAAAACAGGCTGTTTGCTGTGCCACAAGATGCCCGGTCAACCGGGCATGACGCCGGAGTGCATGTATATTCCTCCTCGGTCTTGTTAAAGCGTCCAATTTCCGCCAAGATAATAAAAATTGTGGGATTTGGTATCTCCCCCGTGCGTTTTTCCGTGAAAGGGAATCGTCTCCTCATACTTACCACCCCGCTCACAATGCCTTGTAGGGGCGATTTTGCGGCATTTTGCCGTTGGTTTGAAAAATCGGCCGAATAAAATGACTTGGAAAAACTGGTGGCCGGAGGGCTCCCTGGCGGGAGGGAGTGGGATGCCGAGTCGGGTGTCCGGGGTAGAGCTCTGGAGAGCAGTAATCTGTACCGCAAAATGCTAAATGAATATTGGTTTGGTCCGGAGTGGGGCTTGTTTGTGCGAGTGATGGAGGTATGAGATTCCCGGTCGAGCCGGGAATGACGAAGGGGGGAGCGAGTCGGGAATGACGAAGATGGAGCGATCCGGGAATGACGAAGGGGGCGATTGTGAATGATGGAGTATGGATGCGGACAGGCAATAAGGCTGTGGATGAGGGTGTGCAGAGCCGGGAGGAGGAGCGGGTAGATCTCTCCACGCGCTTCGCTTGGTCGAGATGACATGGAGGGGGAGTTAACAGGAAATGAAGAATTGAAATATAGAAGAATGAAGAAAGGAGTAGTCAAAATGATGAAAATGAAGAAAATTTCTTACATAGCGCCTCGCACGGAGCGGTGCAGGGTAAAGCTTGAAGACGGGTTCATGAAGGCGTCGGTCATTGATCCGTCCACTGGAGAGGGAGCAGCGGTCACATCGACGCCGCAGGACTACGAGTCCGTCAACGGAAACGCGTTCGGGGATAATCCGAGCTCCGACATATCCTGGGAATAACTCAATGACACGGTAAAGAAATGAAAAGAACTGGAAAAAACTTTGCCCTGTTGTTTGTAGGGCTTGTCGCAGCTTCTTGCGCTAAGGAATTGAACAATGAAATACACAATGTCGTCGTGCCGGGGGAGGAAATCATCTTCGGAGCAGCCGCATCATTCGAGAACGGGGACCAGAAGACCAAGACCGAATACGGAGAGCCTGACACCGAAAAAGGATACGTCCCGCTCAAATGGCTCACGACTGATCAGATAGAGATTGCCTGCCCGGAGGCCGTGAACGCACAGCAGGCAACATATCAGGTCAGCGAGACAATCACCAATGACGAAAACAATGGCAACAGTTCGTCAGCCAAATTAATGAGGACCAGCGAAAAAGGATTGCAGTGGAGCGCCGAGGAAACGCATCATTTCTATGCAATGTATCCTGCATCGTCAATGTTCTCCGATTCGGAAAGAGGAAGCATCGGAATGGGCGAAGATGGAGTCACCGGATATATGCCGGTGAACCAGAATCCGTTGAAGATTGTCAATGCTGCAGGAACAGAACTCACAACCGACAATAACACTGGAGAATCGAACTGGATTGTCAATCCGGACATGCGCTACGCCTATATGGTGGCAAAAAATGAATACACCACCGCAAGCGAGGGCAATGTCACATTGACCTTCAAGCCAATCGTGACTGCATTGGAGTTTGATGTTACCTGCCCTGAAATCGGAGCGCAGGATAATGGTGGAGAACAAGCAATATACATCACTGCTCTCTCGCTGCACTCATCGTCCAACACTAATATCTGCGGTGCGTTCAAATATCAGTTCAATCAGACCGCGGGCGAATATGACGAAAACGACGGAATCCTCACTGACGCCAACACCGGCACAGGCTACGACCGTATCACAATGTCAATGCCAAATGACGGAGTCAAGATGGCGAATGGCAATAAGCTGGATGTCACGTTCTTCCTTCTGCCGACCGCTGATTTTGCAGGCGGCGACCTGAAGCTCGACATTTTCTACACATTGAACGGCTCGCCATTCGTCAAGACCGCCACCATCGGCAAGGAAATCCTGGCCAAGAAGAAGTATTTCTTCAGCAATCTCGTGCTGCCGGCAATCGCCGGGGATGTGAAAGGTTCGTCGTGGTTCTCGGCTCTGGACCCGAACACTCTCATCTCACAGCTTTCCATTCCGGTTGCCGGCAATGCATTCTCGTCTTACTATTCGGGAACCGACTCGCAATACTACAAGGAGCAAACATTGCATTATACTGATCTTTGGGACAAGGGTGTGCGTGGGTTTGAGTTCTGTACGGCAATTGGAGGTGCCGACGGTTCTACCTCAGGAACATTGAAGGATAACTACTTTGTCTGCAACGGCCAAGCTATGAAAGTCAATGCATCGGACGACACACCTGTTACATTCGGTAATGCGTTCGCAAGATTGGCCCAGCAACTTGAAAACCCTGACTATCAGAATGAGTGTTTGATTATTATTGCAACATATAAATCTTATAGTGGTGATGGTGGATATAGCCCTCAGCAATATATAAATGACCTGGAGGCGTTTATAAGCGATAATGTTGATGATAGCAAACTTGTCAAGTTATCACCGTCTTCTGCCGTAAGAGACTTGAGGGGTAAGATTGCCATTCTCGTCCGTCCGGGTGATGATGCATATGAATCGACTCAGAACCTTAACGTGACGAATAGCAAGATTACTTTGATAAAAGATTGGGGTACTGCCGTCGATAAATGGGATAAGCGATTTGGTCCTGAATACAAGTCAGAAGGAGCTTTTAACAACACCACGGCGTCAAAAACAATCGAGGATTACCTGTGGGGAGTTGGTTCTTCAACCGGTTCTTATTCTAATAGCGCTTATGGCCCTGATTTTCAGTCAGGATACCCAACAGTTGATAATTTTGTTTTCAACCATAATACTAATGAAAGCGGGCAAATAGTACACGTTCAGGAGTGGGCACGTATGATCCCTGAAAATAGTTTTGCAACATCAAAGTTTTATTCAGGACTTAGTGCTTCACATTTCCATATAACATATCTGTGGCTACAATGGCCTGAATCATACAGTCAAAAGCAGCGTATGATTGAGAGCACCGTGGTTTCATCTATGGCTACCAAAGGTGGATCTACTGATAATAAAATATTTATCAATTCTCTCTGTGGATTCTACCCTGTGTTATCTCTGAATACCTCATACTATCCATATAACACGAAGTATCAATATGATTGTCAGGGGAGCCATTGGGTTAGTTATTCGCCTTCCTTCTCCCTCGACAACGCCGGCTCCGGCGGCGACTACGTAACCTGCGCCTACGACCTGAACAAGTGGTTCTATGAATGGCTGACAGAGAATGAAGACAAACAGCAGGGCCCGGTAGGCCTCGTAATGCTGAACCACATCGGAAACACTTCTGGCGGCTCTGACGACAAGTCGCTTGACCTTGTGAACTGGATATTGATGAACAACTTCAAGTTCCCTCTCGCAACCAAGCAGGACCCGGCGACAGCCAATTATGACAATGAAATCGCGGACGGAGGGAATGCGATAGACTTTAACTGAAACCCATTCTGTCATCTCGACTAAGCGAAGCGCATGGAGAGATCTTCTTAATTGATTGTTAGTCAATAGATGTCTCGACTACGCACTGCGTGCTTCGCTCGACATGACAAGGAACGTTATCCTTGGATTGACTCCCTTCGTCATCCCCGGCTTAACCTCCTTACGTCATCCCCGGCTTGACCGGGGATCTTGCCAGAGGTGATGCGAATTGTTTTGTAGGGAGGGATGCCCGATCAGGTCGGGCATGACGAAGGAAATGGTTGGCATGACGGAGGGAGGGGCCCTGGCACAACGGGAGAGGGCATGACGTGATATAGTAATTATTATATTTATATGAAACACAGCACTTTACTATTGCTTGTACCGGCAATCGTTCTGGTCTCCTGCACACAGCAGGAGACCGAACCTGTATCTATGGGCGACAGGATCATCACGGCCGTATTCGGGGAATCGGAGCCTGAAACAAGGACTTGTGCGGGAGAAAGTTCCGACGGCAAGATGTACGGCATCCTCTGGAGCCCCGGCGATGCCATCGGAGTATATTCCTCCAATGGCGCCGAGAATGCAGAGTTCAACACCAACATAAAAGATAAGAAGGCCGAGGCCGATTTCAATGGCACACTCACCAATGACCCGGCATACGCCTACTATCCATACGACGCAGCGAATGATGGAAAGGCAACCATCACCGGCAACCTGCCTTTGGTCCAGGATTATTCCTCCACAGACGGACGCCTTGCATACGATTACCGTATCGGAAGGCCTGTAGAAGGCAGCTCGACAAGATTCAAGTTCAATACAGTTTTCCCGGTATTGAGGTTCACCGTGGATGCGACCGGGACAAACATTGCGGGTGACAAACTTGAGAGCATCATTGTGGAATTCCCGTCAGCAATCAATCACGGCGAATTCACATTGCCGGTCAGCGGCGGAACGCCTGCATTCACTTCGGCTTCAGATGGTTCCA
>JBJEBP010000194.1:0-9211 GCA_051870135.1 Candidatus Cryptobacteroides sp.
CGCAGAACTTCTTCATTGAGCGTCCACGGCCATACTTGTTGTACTGACGCAGCGCCGTTGCATAATCCACGGTCCCAGACTGGGTCACCGGTTGAGATACCTGATTGTTGTTTGTTTCCATTTGCCTTGATTTTTAAGTTTCGGCAAAGGTCTCGCTATTCTTTCAGATGGCAAGGCGGAAAAGTGAACGCTTACTGTCTTAATCCTTCTTTTAGTGGAATATGGTCTGCGAGGAGTTCAAAGAACTAACCTCCACAAAAAGTCTGAGGAGTCTTAATCCTTCTTTTAGTGGAATATGGTCTGCGAGATCGAAACCTTGCATCAATCTCGTTGAAAATGTCTTAATCCTTCTTTTAGTGGAATATGGTCTGCGAGGTTGTTTAACCTTAATCTCAATCATTATGGAAGAGGTCTTAATCCTTCTTTTAGTGGAATATGGTCTGCGAGAGTAGTTTGTACAACACGTTGAATACTAATTTGTTGTTGTGTAATTGCTCTGCGCAAAAACCATTTTTGACCTCATTTCTCCCCAATTGTTGAGAGCAAAAATAATACAATATTGTCAAAGAACAAACAAATCTGGATATCAGAAGAACAATGTCGTCTTGTTGCGCGTAACAATATCAATGTTGATGTTGTTGCCGATAATCTTCATTGCATTGAGATAGTCTGCTGTAATGGGAACGACAAGTATGCTGTCATCATTCTCATAAACCTTTTGTACTGCTTCCAAATCATTCTTGATTTCGTCAAAGATGGCAACCGGCTGATTAGCCAGAAAAATGGATTTCTGAATTCTCATGCAGCCGCGTTTTTCCAGATACTTTACGACATATCGGCGCACCTTATCATCTTCAATGTCATACATTACAAAAAACAACATATTCCCAACATTCTTTTTTGCCCTTTCCGCAAGTTCAAATATTCTTTTAATCCGCGTATCCAATGGCTCAATCTCATCCTCCGGCTTTCTCTTCGGGAGGGTGCTGCGGACACCGCATTCAGACAGATTCCTGAGTATGGCCAGATAATCTACAGGCTCTTTCTTTTTCCTTCCAGACATTACATCTGACATAAATAACTGTTGATCAAATCAGCGGCAATATCATTGAACTCCCTGTCAGTACCGCAACGGGGAGATTTGACGACACTATATCCACGCTTCCCGTAAAATACATTGATTTCTCCATTTTTTCCGGACAACTTCAGGATGAACTTTTTCCCATATGAAATATTGCGGATTTCCTTAACCACGATACCGGTAGATTCAAGGAATGCCTTCAATTCCTCTGTAATATCATTCAACTGCTCGGGGACATAAAAAGCGGCATCTTTTGCGCAGGGAACCTTCCGGAGTTTCAAGATATCTCGTATCTTGGCAAACGCATCTTCATCTGGTTTGGTGTGAATGGTCTCCGGCTGGGGAGTAGAATTCTTCTTCCTGATTTCTTCAATGACGTCCATCGCAGAAAGACAGTCATAACTGTTTACATATCTTTCAATATTCACAGGCTCGGCATCCGGATTGAAGTAAGCCTGTTCATCTTCACTTATAAAACAAGCCCTGCATACATCGCTGGTCTTTTTGTCCAATATCTTCTCCAGGTGATACTGATTTGCAAATTCATCGGCAAAACTTTTATAGAAGACAGAGTAGATTCCACTGTCAAATATCTTTTCCTTTAGCCTGAATATTACCTTCAAGCCGTCTTCTCCAGGAGAAAGAAACAGCATATAGACACGGGTGTCATTCTGCAGCATTCTCCTCAAGTCAGAGACCGTAGTGTCGGAATCTGAAATGTGGTCAATATCAATTATAAAATACTCTGTTGACACGAAGTATTCCGTCTTCCGTATAGGGGGATTGAAGGTCGCACAAACGATATATGGCAATTCACGCTTGCATATCGTATACCTTTTCGGATCCAAAGAGCGGATTATCCTGAGCTGCCTGATTTTTGAACTGATTTCCGGCTTTGGACTGCGGATGGACTTGTACAGATATTCTGGACTGACCTTGACCAGGGAGTCGTTTGCCGAGACAATATTTTTTCCTGCTGAAAACATAATCTATTGTCATTCAAATGATTTAAACTTCTGGGCTAAAGATTGTGCATATAGTTGTATCTGTGTCCCCCTGCTTCTGCTGTTGCCTTTGACATCAACAACCTCTTCAAGATAGTCATTGAATGACTGGATTAGTATTCTTCTGCCGAGAGCTTCCAACCAACAGGACCCATCTTCTTTGCGGGAGAAGAATTCTTCACTTACGACATTCTGCATCAATAGGTTATATACAACGTAATCTACCCATATGCGGTACAATTCAATGACATCATATACCAGTACCGGTCTGTTGTAGTTGTCTCTGTGCATTACACCGACATAAGGGTCAATGCCTGCCTTTATCAATGCTCCTTCAATACGGCTGTACAACAATCCGTATCCATAGTTGAGAAGTGCATTGGCAGGGTCCAGAGCCGGGTGCTGGCTCCTTTGAGTGAACCGGAATGTCTCAGGGATAACGTAATTCAATGCTTCGAAATATATTTTGGAGGCAAGTCCTTCCCATCCCCTGAGAGTTGATGCCACATCAGATACAATCTCTCCTTCGAGCTGCCGAATCTTTCTTTTATAGTCTTCGAGTCTGTTGACAACTCTTTCAACGGCTGTCTTTCTCTCCGGCAGTTCGGAGGAGAGGAGAACAACCATTGCTTGTTGATTGTCAATCTTTTTTATAATGATACTTTTTATCCAGTCCACAGCTTCGTGGGAAAAGGAAAAGTTAATCTGTCCTTTTCTGATTGTCGATATGGAGCCATAAGAATTGCTCCATACCCTGCCTTTCGGATTGCCGCTCTTGTCATTGAATATAACCTCTATCCCGTTTTCAATGGCAAGAAGAATGGCATCGCTGGTAATTTGCGCACCACGATGGACCTGAATGGATCTGATACCGGTGACGGGAATTCTCTGCCTTCCGTCACCGTTGCTTATGACAAATCCTTCATTGTCGCGGTTGAGTGCGACTCCGTATGTGTTCAATATCAAATCCATAGTCAAAAGTATGATCTGAATCCCTTGAATCGGAATGTTCTTATTGTGTTCCCGTCTTTGCCGACAGTACAGATTCTTTCCGTGCAGGATGCAACACATTTGATCCCTGCAGACCTGAGTCTGTCGAGCATCTGGAATGTCAAAGTGTGTTCCCCCATAATGTGGACGGTATCATCATCACGAACGATAGCCATCAGGCGTTCAAGGCAGGTGTCGGCCAACCGTTCTACATCAGAAAGGGATGCAGACGGATCAACCTCTGGAAACGGGAGGTCAATTACTCCGCCGAAAAGGGTGACAGCAGAATCATATTGAGGCTTTTGCCATTCAGCCAATGGATGGTTGGAAAAATTGATCAGCATCTTTATTCAAACATCTGCGGATTATTTCTGAAATGGTTTTTTTGACTTTGTTTACATCAAATTCCTTATTGAGATTAATCCCAGCGTGGTTAAGGTCATTTCGAATTTCAGTCAATCGGCTGTAGTCTGGAAGAAGACGATTGAATGACTCCGTGTCCATAACTATTGACAACTTTTGCTCAGCATCATCAATTTCCGGTAATTCGATTTTTTTCTTCGGGTCAGAGTATCTGGTCTTTGCTGCTCCAATGAATAACCGTTCCTCTTTATTCTGCCAGTCCAAGCCAGCTTCAATACATATCTCACTTACCATATTCTCAAACAGGATAGTGACTGCCTGCTGGTACAATCCGTGCTCACAACACCATTGGGCCGCCACATATCCGTTGACTACATTTTCCTCACTTGAAATACCGTCAAAGGTATCGTGAATCTTTTGCAGGATTGGTTTCAAGGCCGGTATAATTGCATTGGATTCAACAACATTCATATAATCATTCAGACTGCAATATGTATTGGAGAGAACAATATCTTTTCCGCGGCAGAAACGTCTTTCATTTATGAATTTTTCAAGATAATTGACGAGGCCTTTCAATAATAGGGCATTTGTATTCTTTCCCTTACTCTGCTTGAGAATCGGTGTCAGTTCTTCATTGCTCAACCGCACCAGTTCATCAACATCCCCGCTCTTGACATACTGACCGGCAGCAAATGTCCAGTCAAGCAGTGAAGCAAGCGGCAGAAGGTCTATGACCGGCTTTACTTTACAATCCCGGTCAACTCCTTCGTAATTGCCGTAGGTGATTGATTTAACTTCAATATTCTTCAGGAATCTTGAATATGAGCTGAGTACAAGCATCAGCATAGGCATATAGCGGTATCCGTGAGTCAGGTCGAGATATAGCCTGTCTCCATCTTTCAAGAGCCTGAATATCAATGAGAACAAGGTCATGATGTCGTCCGAGTCTTTGCACTCCGGTACATTATCAACGGGGCGGATTTCCATTACCAGGCCGGCTTTGCACAGCCTGGTAGCAAGTCCCTCAGCTTTGATAATTCCGCCATCCCGGTTCTTTTGACCGTTGTCCTCCCAGTTTCTTTCCTTGGCCGATTCGGTAAGAAGGATGTATGCCACATCGGAGGAAGTCCATTCTCCGGTTTCTTCAAGATGCAATAAGGTGGCCTCCTGTATGAATCTCAATTCCGGAGAAACCGATCCGTCCGGGAACCTGTATTGACAGGGATTGTAGTTTGAACCTCCCAAAAAAGAAAGAAATACTTTGCGTCCCATTTTATTTGTTCAATTTATCATATTCTTTATCCAGCAATTTGTACAGGTCCTTCCCGCTCCCTCCTGCGAAGGAAAAGTGGATTATCCCGTTTTCTTCACATTTCTCAACCGTATCAGGCTTCATTGGACTTTCTGTGATAAAAACAGCTTTTGAGGCTGTCCCGCTCATCGTTTTGACCACACTGATGAACTTGTCCAAATCTATATTGTTGAAGATTTGTGTTTTACATTCAACGAACAATAACTTGTTGCCGAGGTTGACGATAATGTCGATTTCATTCTTTGGAGATCCACCCCCGTAACGGAATATGCAATTGGTACGTACCTCTCTTGAATGTCCCCATTTTGAAATAATTCCTGCAACATATATTTCAAACCAGGAAGAATGGAAGACCAGATCCCTGGCATGGGGGCCCACGATATCGAAATGATAAGTCCTGCCGTATCTATTGTTTATACAGATTTCTATTTCAGTCTCCGATCCCCAGGAGGCATGGTTGTATTTTCTGACTATAATTCCGGATGGTTTCTTTATTATTTCTTTTTCCTTTTCATTCAATTCTATGGTCAATTGCTTGAATGCTTCATAATTGATTTTCCTCGCTTTCCTGATTTCGGAAATGGCCTCAAAATCTTCTTCCGTGTATTCTGACAATCTTCTGCTGCGGGCCAGGTCCTGTCCGTACAATGTGAGATATTCGGATATGGACAGGGAGTCAAAGTCAGGTTTGAAAGTCTTCATCTCCTTGAAATCCAATACGGTGTTGTTCTGGTCGATATAAAACACCGTTGTGCCGGGCTTGTTGTGGAATGTGACTCCAAAAATGTGGCTCCACGATTTCAGGCCTCCGGAAATGTTCAGGGTGATCTCATCATCTCTGAACTGTGAATACAACCTTTCCGCCAAATTCTGGATTGCCTTGGGATCTGTAGTGTCGAGAGGCTCCTGCTCAATTATCCCGCAGCAGACAAACTCCCTGATCCTGTCGACAATCGCTTTGCTTTGGGAGGAATAAATGAATACTACATTGTCGGGCTCTGCATATCTGATCCCATTATAGATGGGAATAGGCTGCCCTCCCACAAGGGTAATGTGTGTCTTTGCCATTGTTATCTGCCGTTTATCATTTCAAACAGTCTGTGTGCTTTTTCTTCTCCTATTTCTTTCCTTATCGGCCCCCATTCTTTTTCTGAAGACCATTTTTTCTGAAGCTTTTTTCTGGCTTCAGGCAATTGCTCTTTTATGATGGATGCAAGAGCCTCCAATTCATTGTCAGATACAATCCCTTCGTGTGTGGCTTTCCATTTCTTGATTGTGTTGGCACAAGCTCCTGTGGAATTCAGAGTGAATCCTTGCGTTATGCTTTCCTTTTCCGAAGCGTGCAGCAGGGACTCCAGTTCCTCCGTCATAGAGGCGATTGGATGTTTCCATTTGTTTTTCAGTATGTCACATATATCGAGCGCTTCCTGATATCTGCTTTGCTGTTTCAGATTGTCAATATTTGCCATCAATTTTCCTACAATTTCTTTTCCCAATCGTTCGAGGGTGCCGGATACATCTTCAATACCGATATACTGAATCTGGATATATGTTTCGTAAGCCTCTTCCAGTTGTCCTGAACTGTATTGACCTGCCGCCTGGTCTTTCAATCTGCAGTGACGCAGGCGTTTCTCCTCCTCTTCCTGTTGGATCCTTTGCTCTTCGTATCTGTTGAAGATTGATTCTGGCTTTGTAATATTTCCTGTAATGAGTGAATGGAGTTTCAAGTATTGGTGTTCTTCCTTTACTGCATCAAATTCATTAACATTTTTCATATCCAGGTCCAAATAGCGGAACCTGTTGTCATCAACGGTTATAGGTGTGGCAAGTGACAGAAGCTCCCTAATCTGCTCACAGTCAAGCCAGTCATTTTTGAAAGACCTCATTGTCTTTTCAAATACAGACATATACCACCCGCACTCCTGTGCAAGAGAACCCCTGGAAACGTCAATTTTTATACGGCCGTATCCGTATGGCCTGGCAAGTCCCAGCTGATGCCTGCATATCCCTGTTCCGTGGAATGTGAGCGCAGAGAGTATCGCTCCAATCTCCATCGGCCTGAGGTTATGGAAATACACCCTCCCATTGAAAGTGCTTCCTTTGTCAAGAGGGCGGAATGTTGTATCGACATTATCCGTAGATGTCTTTGACCATACAGTATTCCTGACGACATAACGCTTCCTTCCTGCGAGTTCCGCATCATCATTGTCATATGTCTTGTCACCATTACCGTGCTGCCTTATATACATGGGGTAGTATGAGGCTTTTGGCGCGCCCAAAGTCAGTGTTACATCTTTATCATGCTCTTTGACTTCAGTTGCAAAGAGGTGGCTGAACTGTACGCGCCCTTTAAGCGAACGTCCCTTGCTTTGTGATGCCATTCCGAATATGGTCTCGGCAAGATCGAGACAAATGCTTTTGTGCCTCTCATCGAGCAATTCCTCCGGGGTATGGCTATATGGCAGTTTGTAAAGGAATGTCAAACCGAGATCTTTGATTTCCCCGTTTTCAATCCTGAAGAATACCGGTATGCCTTTCCCTTTGTCAACGGAATCCTTGAATGTATCCCTGTCGCCATAGATGAACTTGTATTCCTCAAACTTTTCTTCCGGGAGCGGATATGAGGCGGTCTCTTCCGCCGGAAAAACAAATTCATAGTATTTGCTATTTTTCTTCCCTGCTGAAGCCCATTTATTTGGGGAACCTGTCAAAACGATGTCCCCGTGGATGTCGCCATAAGGGTCATATGCAACAATAGTTCTTCCCGCACTTTCTTCCTTATATCTGAAGTTAAGCCCCTCAAGGCATATTCCTTCCAGCAGTTTGTATTTGTACTCTGCTGTTTTGGGATCATAATTTTTGCCTCCAACTTGTACTTCTTTATTAAGATTAAAGCATGAATCCTTGCAATACACACTTGACAGAATTCCCTTCTTGTCCGGACGTACAGTTTCTACATACTCGTCAATCTCCCGGTGACCGATTCTGTATGGCTTTCCGCAGTCTGTGAGCAAGTACCTTCCATTATTGAACTTCAAATATCCGCATCGTATTGCTTTTTGTGAATTTAATAATGGGTACTTGCTGCCTTTTCTTAAATCCCGTGGCGTGGCGAAAGCCATTGAACCGTCAAGGTGCATCTTCCCGAAACTGAGGACCTCCATTACGCTCCGTACTTCTCCCTTGAGCGAAGTCCCCGGTATAAGATAACGGCCCTGAGGGTCTTTGCAGAAGGACTTGTATCTTTCGGTCCTGTTGTTCTTGTCCTGTTCCGTATGCCAATTCCTTATGTATATCGGAGTCTCAGCTGTAATCCGCACATCAATGTATCCGCTTTCACCATCGGAGAAAGGGATATCGTGCGAAACCAGTTCCGCCCAGTCCGGGAAAAACACTTCTTTGGAGACAGGAACGAAATTATAAGGTGATTTCACGTTGCTCATACAATCAGTCTTTATCAAATCCAACAAATACCATTTCGGCGGGGACTTGTGTCTCCATACCGCAGCAAAGCTCATCCTGAACGGTCTTCCACCGTTGCGAAAATCTCAGACCTTTTCCTTCCATCCTGTTGCCCTCATAGACTTTATAGCCGGAGGAGTCTTCCTTCTCAAGTTGGAAGGAGTTGAAGATGTATTCTCCGTCAACGAATTTGATGGAATGTGAAATCTGCCTTCCCATATCCAGTAAATAAGCTTCCGCTATGAACGGATTGCTGTCCTGTGACACTTCAAGACAAAAGCCCCCATCGATTATTTCCGGATTGGACCTGTCGCTGAACCATATATATCCCTGATAATTTGCCTGAGGCAGTGATACATTTATTGTTTTCATCTCTGTTCCTTTTTCCAAGAGCCCGTAAATCTTCCGAAACCTTTGTTGACAAGCCCTCCAAGAGGGAGTGTGCCTTCACACAGGTCAGTGAATGTCATCTCAAGCGCTTCAATAATCCGTTCTTTGTATTGTTCTGTCCCGCATATTGACAGATTACGTTCAAAATCACTTCTGCAGAGCAGGACGGATGTGTCAAAATTTTCATTATCAGTACAAAATGCTTTTTCATTGAACAGAGCTCCTCCAATGACCGCAGATGTGAATGAATCTATCCTGATATGGTTGAAACTGCAATCCTCAAGGCGGCGACGAACAATAATGTCACTGAAAAGCAGCGCGCCCTTCATATGCAAAGTTTTGTCTTCATATCCGAGCAGAGCCCTGACAGCCTCATTTTCATCGGCTTCTTTTGCACCGCTTCCGGGAATGTCAGAGAATCTGCCAAGAACCTTGTTGAAATTGAAGGCAAGGCGATGGGAAACGGCTCCCTTGATCGAGGACGCCGGTATCAATGCGCAATCACATACAAATTCTGCCTTTCCGTCGTGCCAGACAACAATATCTTCAACAACGGGAGTCGTATCAGCTTCATCGTCTCCGTGACCGGACCCGAACAGGAAAAAGTCT
>JBJEBP010000195.1:0-9124 GCA_051870135.1 Candidatus Cryptobacteroides sp.
AGCAGATTATTTTGAGGGTGGCGTCAAATGGTTACAGCGGATGCGGGAATTTCAGCTCAAAAGATTCAGTGACCCTTTCTGCCTCGAAGACATATTGGCGTACGTGGATTCACTGTCCCCGGGCGACAGTGCGGCCAAGGCTGCCGTTGACATTGCCCTGCACGACCTCGTAGGCAAATTGCTTGGCGCACCCTGGTACCGTATCTGGGGACTGGACCCCTCCAAGGCCCCTGACACCACATTCACCATCGGCATTGACACTCCCGAAGTCGTGAGGGAGAAGACCCGCGAATGCGCGGACCGCTTCAATATCCTGAAGGTCAAGGTCGGCCTGGACAATGACAAGGAGATGATAAGTACCATACGGGAAATCACCGACTTGCCCATTGCCGTGGACGCCAACCAGGGCTGGAAAGACAGGTCGGAGGCATTGGACGAAATCTTCTGGCTGAAGGAAAACGGCATTGTGATGGTCGAGCAGCCCATGCCGAAGGAAAGGCTTGACGACAATGCCTGGATAACCGAGCGCAGCCCTCTCCCGATATTCGCCGACGAGGCCATCCAGCGCCTCTCCGACATTCCTTCCATAAAGGGTGCCTACCACGGTATCAATATCAAGCTGATGAAATGTACCGGAATGCGCGAGGCCTGGAAAATGCTGAACTATGCCCGTGCGGAGGGAATGAGGGTAATGGTGGGCTGCATGACCGAGACATCCTGCGCCGTCTCCGCTGCCGCACAGCTTTCTCCAGCCGTGGATTTCGCTGACTTGGACGGTAACCTTCTCATCAGCAATGACTTGTTTGACGGAATGAAAGTTGAGGCCGGACGGATAATGCTACCCGACCGGCCCGGAATCGGCATCCTGCCTCTTGACTGAAGTTACAGGTTAACTGTTGTACGAAGTCTCGCCGTGCTCGTAGAAGTCCAGTCCGTCCTCCTCGATTCGTGGAGCGACACGCAGGCCTATGGCCTTTTTGACAATGTTGAATACCAGCAATCCGCATCCGATACCCCAGGCAGCATAGGCGAGGGCACCAAGCAACTGAACCCCGACAAGACGGAAGCCACCGCCGTAGAAAAGACCGCCGTCAGTGGCAAGGAAGCCAGTCAGGATAGTTCCGAGCGAACCGCATACTCCGTGAACGGAAATGGCACCGACAGGGTCATCTACCTTGGCTACCGCATCGAAGAAATGAACTGCGAAAACCATTGATATACCGCAGATTATGCCAATCAGAACTGCGCCTGTCTGAGTCACTGCATCGCATCCTGCCGTGATTCCCACCAGACCGGCCAGAACCCCGTTGAGAGAAAGTGAAAGAGATGGCTTCCCGTACAGGAACCAGGACATCAGCAGGCCAGCAACGGCTCCGGAAGCGGCTGAGAGATTGGTGTTTATGAATGCCAGGGAGGCTGTCTCCTGCAATGCCTCGTCTGCGATTCCTACTGTGCTGCCCGGATTGAAACCGAACCATCCGGCCCAGAGGATGAAGACACCGAGAGTTGCTATTGTCAGGTTGTGCCCGAGAATGGCACGCGGTTTACCATTGACATATTTTCCAATACGGGGACCTACAGTGGCAGCTCCGACGAGAGCCAGCCAGCCTCCGAGCGAATGTACTACCGCTGAGCCGGCAAAGTCGTGGAAGTCGAGATTTGCGAGCCAGCCTCCGCCCCAGGCCCAGTGTCCTGCAATCGGATATACCAATGCGGAAATGGCAATGCAATAGGCGAGGTAGGCGCTGAATTCTGTCCTCTCCGCCATTGCGCCCGAGACTATCGTAGCCGTTGTCGCACAGAACATTGTCTGGAAGATTATATAGGCGTTCAATGGAATGTTGTCAGGAACGGAACCGATGCAGAATGGATTGGCGAGCAGGCCGGCGCATGCATCCGCACCGAACATCAGCCTGAATCCGAGAATCCAGAAAAGCAATGTACCGAAGCAGAAGTCCAACAAGTTCTTCATCAGTATGTTGGCCGTATTCTTGGCCCTTGTGAAGCCGGCCTCGACAGTGGCGAAGCCCATCTGCATCATAAAAATCAATATCGAAGCGAGAAGCACCCAGATAGTATCGGCCGCGGTGCTTAGGCTGCCTACTACGGGCAGCAAATCTGTCAAGTTCATTTTGAATAATGTTAAGTTCGTTTTACATAAGGGGTGCCAAGCATAAGGGCAGTATCACACAAGTGATTGTCACTTACGCTTTTATGGCCTCGTCGCACCGTCCCGTGCGGATGCTGTAATAATGGTCAATGTCCGAAACCCAGAGCCTTCCGTCTCCGATTTCCCCTGTCCTGGCGTGCTGGAAGATGATGTCCAATGCTTTCTCGCAAAGTTCATCCTTCACAATGAGAATCAGCATCATTCTCTCAATGATGTCAGTCTCATAGATCACGCCACGGTAGGCCCTTCTGTTCCGGGCGTGTCCCGCGCCCCTGACCTCTACATACGAGAACCACTCCACTCCGTTCTCAATGAGTGCTTCCTTGGTTTCCTCGAACTTTGTCCTTCGGATAACCGCTTCGATTTTTTTCATTTGGCTTTTATGTTTGTTAAGTTTTTTCAATCGTCTGATTTTCATCCGTTTCCCGCAATGAACATCCAATGCGGCCTGTCCGTGAAACAACACGTACAGCCAACCTGAAACCATACTGGATGGCAGGTCAGATATATTTCAATGTGATTGAGACTAAAAGAATTGCTGTCGGGAGGCTGCGCCTTCAATGGTTACTATCCATCGATTCAAAAGAGCCTTGATGATGTCCCTGTCAGCTTTCATAAGCATTGATGTTGCCCCGGAATCGGTCACCGGGATTGTGAACGCTGCAAATCTACTTTATCTGCAATATAATTCCAAGGAATTTTTAATAAAAAACGATTCACCCGCCCTGACTCCTGAATCCTTCCCACGGCTCTACGGAACAGCAAAAAATAAAAGGGGACCGGATAAGCCCCCCTTTATGTCATTTCGACTGCACTATCATGTCATTTCGACTGAGCGCAGCGAATGGAGAAATCTTCTCACCACCTTGCCTTCTCCTCGGCGATGATTCTCTCCATCTTCTCATAGCCAGTGGCAGGCTTTTTCCAAAGAATTGCAAGGATGGCCGCACCAATGAGACCGAATATTACCGAGAGCAAGAATACCATATCCCAGCCGTACTGACTGTCGGCAATCGCTCCGAAGACAATGCCGGAGACGATAGGGGAGAGGTAGCAGAACAGACCGCATATACCGTTGGCCGTGGCTGCGGCACGCTTGGTAGCCTGGTTGGAGCAGGCGATACCCAGCAGGGCCTGCGGCCCGTAGATGAAGAATGCGGAAAGAATTATCAATATTGATGACATTACCGGACTGCCTGAAACCTGCCAGAACCCGAGCATGCAGAGGGATGCCAGGAGGGTGCAGATGGCACTTGTGCGTACAGCCCTGCCCTTGAAGAACTTGTCGGTGACCCAGCCGGCCAGCAGCATTCCGAGAATTCCACCGATGATTTCCATTGCACCTACCACGCTGGCAGCCAATGTGATATCCATTCCCTTCACCTGGGTCAGAATGGTCGAGCCCCAGTCCAGAATAGTGAACCTGATGATATACACGAAGAAATCCGCGATGGATATAATCCAGATAATCGGGTTTTTCAGCACCATTTCCTTGATGCTCCTCTTGTAGATTCGCCTGGTGAGTTCCGGACTTTCCGCTTCAATCGCCTCTTCCTTGTTTGCCTTGCCCGAAAGTTCCCTGTCAATTTCCTCCACGGACGGAAGTCCTACTGTATGAGGCTCATTGCGCAATCCGAAGAAAATTAGGGCGGCTCCGAAAATGGCCAGGATTGCCGGCACCCAGAAGCACCATTGCCAGGCGGCATTGGAATAATGTCCGAGAATCGCTCCGATCAGGAGGGAGAGAAGGCCGGCGCCGATGGAATGGGATGCATTCCAGAGCGACTGCTTGGTCGCCAGCTCGGAAGGCCTGATCCAATAGGCCATCAGCGAAGAGCAAGGCGGATAGCCCATTCCCTGAAGCCAACCGTTTATCAGCCAGAGACTTCCCATCAGGTAAATGAAGCCCATTGTCGCCTTGCCCTCCGTGTCGAGCACATTGAAAAATGCATTGACGTCAGGAATGAAACCAATGAGAATATTGACAATGGCGGAGAGAAGCAGGCCCAATGCCATCAGGCCCTTCTTGTTGGCGATTCTGTCGGAGAGAAAGCCGTTGACAAGGCGGGATACTCCGTAGATTACTCCGTTGAGGGTCAGGAAGAGTCCAAGCTTGGTCTTGGTGATGCCCAGTTCAGCCTCCAGTGCAGGCATC
Organism: Candidatus Cryptobacteroides sp.; assembly: GCA_051870135.1. Taxonomy (GTDB): domain Bacteria; phylum Bacteroidota; class Bacteroidia; order Bacteroidales; family UBA932; genus Cryptobacteroides. Next base: position 4,326 of record JBJEBP010000195.1, read on the forward strand.
GCAATGCTGAAGTTTTTCCTTACGAAATAGAAGAGGGCATAGCCAATCATCAGAATCAGCAATGTCCTCCACTGCCAGTAGTTGTACTTCTTCAAAGTTTTAGTTTCCATTCCTGTAAATCGTTGTCAGTTATTAGTTTATGCTTTATTTCGACAAGGGTCTGACCCGAAAGCCTGTCATTTCTAGCGAAGTCGAGAAATCTATATGTTACAGACAGATCTCTCCACTCGCTTCGCTCGGTCGAGATGACAGAAGTGAGACTTTCAGGTCAGCCTCACTTTCATATTCAAAAATAGATAAATTCCCGCATTATTCCAAATTAACCGCATTATTCCAAACCGACCTCGAACCTTCCGCCCTTGCCGAAAAGATGTTCGGTTACTTCATCGAGAAGGCCGGCGCGGTAGATGAGGTCAATGCCGGTGAACCTGTTGCGCATAAAAGGAATGCACTTGAAGGTGTCACGCAGCCGTGCCTTGCTGACCCCGATTTCATCAGAGCTTGAAGGTGCACCGACAAGTCTGAGCATTTCCTTTACGTCGTCGAATGGAATAATCTGCTCCCTGATCCGCTCACGGAGTCCAGGCCAGACGGCTACAACCGCATTCAATTGGCGGCGAACCTCATCAGGACCGCAATACTTGGCCTTGCTCTCCGCCAGACCTCTTGCAAGATGTCCGGGCTTGCCTTCGAATATTTTCCGTATATATGCCTCCTGTGCCTCCCAGGTTGGCCAGGCTGCAACGCAAGCGTCTATGTCGAGTTTTGTCAGATCCTTGGAAATCAGGAACTCCAGGCAGGCAGTGGAAACCATTGTCCCGATGCCGACCTTGAAGCCGTGCGAAACGTGGCGGCCATTGAAGCAAAGTCCCTCCATGTCCCAGAAATGGCTGAACTGGTGGTCAGTACCTGATGCAGGACGGCTCGATGAAATGGCCTGCATTGCAAATCCGCTCATTATCAGGCCATCAGCCAGCATTCCGGTCGCTTCTACATCGCCATTGGCGACAGCTGCAGGGTCAGAAAGCGCTTTCCGAAGATTCTTCTGGACAAGTCCGAATGCGAAATCGTCAATGGCCTCGCTGCCAACTATATCGGCAATCATCCAGTCTGCACCTGCCGGTACTTTGGCCAGTAGGTCAGCATAGCCGGAAGCGGACATTCCCTTTGGAGCTTTCGCTGCAACAGCAGGGTCGAAAACTACGCCGAGAGGTGCCGGACAGTCAAATGTCTGCTTGTTTCCCTCGTATGTAATGGATGCTCCGTAGGCCGTATAACCGTCCATTGACGCGGCCGTTCCGACAATGATATATCGTCTTCCGAGATGATGGGATGCCAATTTTGTCAGATCGTTGATAACCCCTGAACCGACTGCCACTGGTACGGCATCAATCTGCTTGAGATATGCCTCAAGTTCCTCAAGATAAGACCATTCCGCATAGAGTTCGGGGTCCTTGAAGATGAAATTATCTTCCATTTGGGTGCCTGCGGCATCCAGAATCCCGCAGACTCTTCTTCCTGCGGCATTGTAGGTGTTGTCATCTGCGACAATCACAACCTTCTTCCCGGGGAACAGCGTTTCCAGCATTTTGGGCAGCCTTTCCATCGCCCCTTCGCCAAATTCAAGCGCCTTGGTATCTCTCGCTCTCTGTAGAGCAGTCTCGATTTCGTTCATTTCAAAAATAGTTAGATTTTCGCTTTGAAATTAACAGTTCATAGCGAACGGTTGTAAAGTTATGTAAAAATTTTCATTTCCTTGCAAATTATTTTTCATTTTTTCACATTCGTCAATACTGCCGCAAATTTGTTGTATATGTATACGTCAGCGGAGGATGAAATGAAAACCGAAAAGGTTAAAAAATATAAAATTATTTAACTGAAATCGTTATAATCCGAAAAAATTACAATATATTTGCAAGCAACCATTAACCCTTTAATCCAATGATTAGCATAGCAGAGCGTCATCTTTACATAAAGGAGCAGCTTTCAAGAAACGGATATATCCGCGTCCAGGAAATTGCGGACCAGCTCGGAGTTACCGGAGCCACCATAAGGAAGGACCTCAGGATACTTGAGAGCCAGAATGTCCTGATACGCTCGCACGGAAGCGCATCACCGGTCAAGCCACACGTAATGGATGTCAGCATCCACGAGAAGTCAGGCCAGCATTCTGTTGAGAAACAGGCAATTGCACGTGCGGCCCAGAAGCTCATAAAGCCGGATGACGCCATTATTCTCGCATCCGGATCCACTGTTACCGCATTCGCCGAGCAGCTTCAGCCTGTCAACAGCATCAATGTGGTGACTCCGTCCATAGGCATTGCCGTACTGATGAATGAGAAGGCTGACGCAAAAGTCCTTCTCCTCGGAGGCGAGATGTACAAGAACTCCCTTTCAGTTCGGGGAATATATGCGGAGGCCGGCCTCAGGAACGTGAGCTGCTCCAAGGTTTTCATCGGCTGTGACGGTATTGACATTTCCACAGGTATTACCTGCGCTACCATAGAGGAGGCCAGGCTTACAAATGCAATGATGGCAGTGGCTTCGCAGACTGTCATTCTTGCAGACTCGTCCAAGTTCGGCCGCCGTGGTTTCGGAAAAATAGGTGCTCTCGAGGACTTCGACATTATCATTACCGATGCCGGCATTCCGAAATCATTGAAGGAAAAAATTGAGGATGCAGGAGTCCAGATAATCATTGCGTAGAGGGTTCCATTTCAGGGATAGACTGTACGATGTTGTTCTGGAATAAAGTCAAGTTTTCGGAATCCGGTGTGCTCAATGGATTCACTGACTGGCATTCGCACATATTGCCGGGGGTAGATGATGGAGTCAGGAAAATTGAAGATTCCATCCGCATACTCGAACTTTATGAAAGCTTGGGAGTAAGCCGGGTTTGGTGTACTCCGCATATCAAGGAAGCTTTCCCGAATGTGCCTGCAGATCTTTTGGAAAAGTTCAATGAACTCTGCACCGTCTGGAAAGGCAATGTGGAATTGCATCTGGCCTCGGAGAACATGATGGATACCATTCTCGACGAAAGGCTGGGGCAGGGGACGCTGCTTCCGCTTGGAAACGGACTTCTGGTAGAGGCTTCGTTCTATGGCCCGCCATTTGATATGGAAGGTATTCTTGAGAGAGTGAGGAGCAGGGGACTTTTCCCCATTCTTGCTCATCCGGAGAGGTACGACTATATGACGGACAGTGAGTATGAATCTCTCAAAAGTGATGGGGTCCTTTTTCAGTTGAACCTCCCGGCACTGGCAGGTTTTTACGGTTCCACAGCCAGGGACAAGGCTGAAAATTTCCTGAAAAGGGGATGGTATGATTTTGCAGGCCTCGACCTTCATTCATATAACTCGTTGAAAAACATACTCTCCCTGGCTGTGCCGGACAAAACTGCAGAAAGGATTGCAGCATTGAGGGGCTATGAATCAATTGAGGCATAGATAGTTTTTTTTGAAGTTGAAATAGAAATGAAAGATATCAATGAAATTACAATTGCGGTGGCAGGAACCGGTTACGTCGGCCTGAGCATCGCAACATTGCTGTCACAGCATCATCGTGTCCTTGCGGTGGATGTGATTCCGGAAAAGGTGGAGAAGCTCAATAACCGGATTTCTCCGATCCAGGACGACTATATTGAGGAATACCTTGCCGGGAAAGACCTGAATCTCAAGGCTACATTGGACGGAGCCTCAGCCTACAGGGATGCCGACTACGTTGTCGTGGCCGCACCGACCAATTATGATTCAGTACGCAATTATTTTGACACCTCCCACGTGGAGGAAGTCATTGACCTGGTCAGGGAAGTCAATCCCCAGGCTGTCATTGTAATAAAGAGCACCATTCCGGTAGGCTATTGCGAGAGCCTTTATCAACGCTATGGCAAGGATCTGAGGCTGCTTTTCGCACCGGAATTCCTCCGCGAGAGCAAGGCCCTTTACGACAATCTCTACCCGTCCCGCATCATAGTCGGAATTCCATCTGAAGAACTTTCAGCACAAAGGAATGAACTTGAGGAGGCTGCCAGGATGTTTGCAGCCCTGCTTCAGGAAGGGGCAATCAAGGAGAACATTGATATCCTCTACATGGGCCTGACAGAGGCCGAGGCAGTCAAGCTTTTCGCCAATACCTATCTCGCCCTTAGGGTCAGCTATTTCAATGAACTTGATACCTATGCGGAGATGAAAGGCCTCAGAACGCAGGATATTATCAAGGGAGTCAGCCTTGATCCGAGAATCGGTGACCATTATAATAATCCTTCATTCGGATATGGCGGCTATTGTCTCCCGAAGGATACCAAGCAGCTTCTTGCCAACTATGCGGATGTGCCGGAGAATCTGATTCAGGCAATTGTCGAGAGCAACAGGACCAGAAAAGATTTCATTGCCGACAGGGTGCTTGCCAAAGCCGGATACTACAGCGCCAATGCCTCCTGGGATGCATCGAAGGAGAAGCAGGTGACTGTCGGAGTCTATCGTCTCACAATGAAGTCCAATTCCGACAATTTCCGTCAGAGCAGCATCCAGGGCGTGATGAAGCGCATCAAGGCCAAGGGTGCGGAAGTCATAATTTATGAACCTACCCTTGAGGACGGAAGTACTTTCTTCGGAAGTCTGGTAATCAACGATCTCGAAGAATTCAAGTCCCGCAGCCAGGCAATCATCGCCAACAGATATGATTCCTGCCTTGACGATGTCAGGGACAAAGTTTATACAAGGGATATTTTCAGAAGGGATTAGGTAATGCTTAAAAAATAACTTGGTTCAATTGAGAGGTTTGACAAGGTAATTCCA
>JBJEBP010000196.1:0-2261 GCA_051870135.1 Candidatus Cryptobacteroides sp.
GGTCAAGCCGGGGATGACTTAAGGAGATCAAAGCCGGGGATGACTTAAGGAGGTCAGGCCGGGGATGACGCTAAGGAGGTCAAGCCGGGGATGGCTTTAGGAGGTCAAAGCCGGGCATAACGCAATGAGCAATAAGTTGTTCTGTACGAATTGCGGATAATCATTCTGAAAACATCCCACCCGTACCTGCCATCTGACAGATACGGGTGCCAATATCGAATAGCAGTAGCGTTTATTCCCCCTTCAGGCGCAGAGGAAATGCGAAATTATTGTCAATGATAGCCTGCGGAAGCAGGTCGCCATATATGTCAAATATCCCGTAAGAATGGACTCCGGCGTGGTCGAGCAGAACAATTCCGGTGCTGCCACTTGGCCTGGAACTATCTGTAAGATAATCATATAGGGCAACATTGTTGTTCTCTGCATTCTGCTTGATGCTCAAGTCAGAGCCGATTGTACCGGTATATCCCGACGTATGGTTTATAGTCCAGACTCCAGGTTCGGCTGCGGCAGCAAGGTCAACAAAATTCTTGATTGAGGCAATCTTGCCTTCCTTGTTCTCAACGCTGTAGTAATCCTGAAGTTGCAATGTCGCCGAACCGTTCTTCCCGGAAATCAATGCGCTTGTCGTGCCGCTTTCGGAATGGCTCCAGCCTGAAACGAATGCGCCGGTCGAAGGCGCGGATGCATAAGCGTCGCGGGACAATACCAATATTTTTCCGCGGAGTTCGCCGACGGTCAGGTCCGGCCGGAAGTCAATCCTCCTTTCAACAGGGAAGTCCGCCGATGCCAAGAAGCTGCTCATCAATGAGTTCCAGACATCTCTCTTGTTGTACAGCGGACTGTCGTTCTCGAACCTCATGATGATAATGGCGAACTCTCCCGGATTCGCGGCAAGATTGTCCGAAAGCACCTGCACGGCCTTCTTGAACGACGTCTTTGTCTCCACAATCCCGTGATATATATGCAGTTCGTTCTCATATTTGAACAGACCTTTCCTCACTTTCTTGTACCCCGGACGCAGGTCGAACACGCGGATACCCATGTTCCACTGCTCCTGAAGCGAAAGGCTCTGCGTCTTCCCGAGCGAGAACACCGTTCCGTCTCCCGTTGCAGCATCGTGCGTGCCAGGAATCGACAACTGGCTCGCGTATGCATTGTCCGGCAGCTGGGTTATCCAGTTGTTGTCCCCGCCTTTTGTCAATACCATTGTCTCCTGGGCCATCTCAATAATAGGTTCGTCCAATGTCTTCTCACAGGACGCCGCGGCCAGTACCAATGCCGCTCCCGCAATGAATTTCAATGTTTTTCTCATAATATTTTGGTTAATGTTCTTCAATGTTGCTCTTGTCCATCTCGATCATGCTGCCCTCTATGTCATCTCGACCAAGCGAAGCGCGTGGAGAGCTCTACTATCAACAATCCCTTTTCCGATAGATCCCTCGACTCCGCACTCCGTGCTCCGCTCGGGATGACAATTACTTACAAAACTTCAGATTGATGAGTGCTGCATATTTTTAGTATCTTATCAATCACTTTGGGATCACTAAACAACTTCGCACTTCCTCCTTTATATATATTTACGTATAAATTGTTGCAAGAAAGCCACTCATCACATGGACCGTCTTTTTTATACTTTGAGTTTAGAGAAATTATCCGGATGATTCTTTCAAACAAATTAGAATCATAAGCAGATTCATCCGCCGGTTTGTCAATGACAATTACTTTTGTCTTTTCGAAATCTGTGAACTCTTTTATGAGCATATTGATATGGGGGTCTGAAAAAGAGTATCCAACTATGAGTAACGCTGTACATTCACGCAAATCATTAGCAAAGGATACAATGCCACGATTGAAATATTCATCCATAAGCCGCTGTGTTTTATTTCTCCCAGTTATTATTGGAGAAAAAATCAATGGCTCATTAGGGTTACCACCTTTATTTAAATGAGCGCTGTTGAGTTCGCAAGCTTTTTCGTTATGACGTATATAATAGCCATATCCATTTTTTCCAATACTTAAATGGATGGATCCATGCAAGTTGAAAAAAGTATTATTCTTGTAGGATTGAATAACATCAAGTTGAGTATATCCACCATCGATGACATAGGGCAATATTTCATCGTAGTTCGTTGTGTAATATTTTACACTTCCGAAGTTATTGCTCAACAACTGCCAAAAATAATTAATAGATTCTTTTAATTTTTCCCTTAATTCCGCAAAGCGGATTGCTTAAAAAAATAGCAAGCCCCTGATAAAGA
>JBJEBP010000197.1:0-2254 GCA_051870135.1 Candidatus Cryptobacteroides sp.
CTACTTTCGGAGAGGAAAATGCACGCGGATTCTACCTCCGTGACCTGGGAATGTATTTCGTGTTCGGAGACCATCTCGATCTTTCCGTGACCGGCGACATCTACACCCTGGGCTCCTGGAGCATCGATGTGAATTCGCGTTACAAATTCAACTACAAGGCCAACGGCTCTTTCTCGATGACGTTTTCCAATGACCAGACCGGAGAAAAGGGGGCGGCGGATTTCTTCCAGACCAGGAACTTTGCCGTCAGGTGGTCACATTCGCAGGACAGCAAGGCTCATCCGGGAAGTACGTTCAGTGCATCTGTCAATTTCTCAAGCCCTTCCAACAGCAGGTACAACTCCCATTCCGTCAATGAGGCGCTTCAGAATCAGGCATCTTCTTCCATTTCGTATTCACGCAACTGGAACGGCAAGTTCAATCTTTCCGTCAATGCCCTGCACAGCCAGAACTCCAGGGACAGCTCGTATGCTTTTACTCTTCCTAATATAACATTCTCGGTTACAAGGTTTTATCCATTCAAACAGAAAAATCGTGTAGGCAAGGAGAAGTTCTATGAAAAATTCTCCCTCGGCTACAGCACGACTCTTCAGAACAAAATCAATTTCAAGGCTTCCGAGTTTGGACAGGAAGGCTTTCTGGACAAATTCCAGAACGGCATGACGCACAGTTTCCAGATTGGACTGCCGAATTTCACGCTTGCCAAGTATTTCAATTTCACTCCGAGCGTCAATTACGGAATGAACTGGTTCTTCAAGAGTGCCGACTATTACTATGACCCGGAGCAGAACAAGGTTGTGCAGGAGCAGGCAAAGCAGTTCAGCAGTTTCGGCATTACCCAGACTTATTCGGGAAGTCTTTCCATGAGTACCCGAATATATGGTCTGTTCAATTTCGGGAAACACCATAAGGTGCAGGCCATCAGGCATGTGATATCCCCTTCCGTGTCCTTTTCGGTCAGCCCGGAAAAAGGCACGTACGCCAACGGCTGGAGGACTTTGCATTATTTCGACAATTCCGGCAATGAGAAGACATACGACTATAATATCTATGCCGGCCAGATATATTCTGCCCCGGGCAAGGGCAAGTCAGCCACTGCAAGCATCTCCATCGGCAACAACCTCGAGGCCAAGGTGCGCAATATGAGGGATACTACCGGAACCGGTGTGACAAAGGTCAAGCTCATCGACCAGCTCAATATTTCGACAGGCTACAATTTCCTTGCTGACTCCTTGAAAATGAGCAATGTGGGCATCTCCATGTCAACCAATCTGTTCAGCAAGGTCAATATCTCCGGCAACCTCAATTTCGACCCTTATGCAATCAATGAGCAGGGACGCAAGATCAACAAGTTTGTGCTCATTGACAGCCATTTCAAGAAGCTTCTCCGGTTCAACTCAGCAAGTGCTTCCCTGTCGTATTCGCTTTCCGGCAAGGGTGCAATCAACGGAAATGACGGCTCAAAATCTGCAGAAGGACAGGGCGGCGGAGCATCGGCCAATCCTGCGGATTATTACAAAAGGGTGTACTATCATCCGGTGACAGGTGAATACATCCCGGGCGGATGGCTTTACTATACCAATCCGAATGTGCCGTGGTCCCTCAACATCAATTACAACTTCAGTTATAACAGGTCTTACCAATACACCAACAATCAGTTGATTACGAAAAACAATATCACCCAGACAGTCGGTCTCAGCGGCAATATCAAGCTTACTCCGAAGATGGCGATCAATTTCACTTCCGGATTTGACCTCATGGCCATGAAACTGACCACAACCCAGCTTTCCGCCACATATGACCTGCACTGTTTCAACATTTCGATGTCATGGGTACCGACCGGGAACTGGCAATCCTGGAGTTTCCGCATCGCCGCCAATGCCGCCGCATTGTCTGACCTGCTGAAATTCAAGAAGACAAAAGGCTATTGGGACCAATAGTTTTGCGTATTTGAAAAAAGGTATTATATTTGCATTGTTCTTGACGAGCAGTGCTTTTTTCATTCAGGCACTTTTCTTTGAGTATTATCATTTCATCAACATATTTTTATGGCACATACTCTTTATGAGCTTAATCAGATGGGCGAAGAGCAGCTTCGTTCACTCGGCGCGGATCTCGGAATAAAAGGCGCAGGCAAGATGAGCCGTGAGGATCTTGGTTTTGCCATTCTTGACCAGGAGGCAATCAATATATCCCAACAGCCTGATGCTCCGAAGGAAAGGAAGAGAAAGCCGAGGGCTTCGAAGCAGGCAAA
>JBJEBP010000198.1:0-9073 GCA_051870135.1 Candidatus Cryptobacteroides sp.
CTATGGTCCCTTTTTCAATTATTTTGGTGGTGGAATTTTGCGGTACTATTTACAGTTTCAGGCATATTGACACCGCAGCCCTTTATGGAAACGAGGCCGAAGTAGGCGACGGAGTCAGGCTTGGTCTGGAGAAGACAGGGCTTTCCCGCGAGGATATTTTCATCACCACCAAGGTATGGAATACAGACCGTGGATACGGTCGTACCCTGAGGGCATTCGAGAAGTCCCTGAAGGCATTGAATATGGATTACGTGGATTTGTACCTGATTCACTGGCCGGCAGTGGCTTCACAGTTTGAATGCTGGAAGGAACTGAACAATGAGACCTGGAAGGCAATGGAAAAGCTTGTGGATGAAGGGCTTGTACGCTCAATAGGAGTGTCCAATTTCATGCCTCATCATCTTGAGCCGCTGATGGATTACGCGAGGATAATGCCGGCCGTCAACCAGATTGAGTATCATCCGGGCTGGACCCAGAAGGATTGCGTGGAGTTCTGCCGCAATAACGGGATTGTGCTCGAGGCTTGGAGTCCCCTGGCCAACGGTGACGTATTGCGCTGTCCTGAACTGATTGACATTGCATCCAGATATGGCAGGAGTGTGTCCCAGGTAGTATTGAATTGGGTGGCAGCCTGCGGAATAATACCGCTTTCCAAGTCGGTGACTCCGTCCCGTATCGAGGAGAATGCCCTCAGCTTCGACTTCGAACTTTCACAGGAGGACATCAATGCCATTTCCGCATTGACCGGGGTCGGCGGAAAGTGCCGGGACTCCGATACGGTGATTTATTAGATATGCCGGATTAATGTGTGAGCGGCTGCGTGCTTCGCCCGATATGACAGACCTTTGGGTCAGCCTCTTCTACCCGCCAATTCTGGCAAGTCCGCCAGTGACGGAGTCCATGATGTAGCCGCGGACATTGATGTCCTTCGGGATGAGCGGATGGTTGCGGATAAGGTCAACGGTCTCGAGAATGGCGGCCTCGGTGTCGTCGAAGCCGTGCAGCCAGGAATCGAGGTCAATGCCACAATGCCGCATCAGGCTGATATGTTCCTCATCAATGCCCCTCTCCCGCATCAGGTCCAGCATCTCCGCGGAGTCCATTCCCTGAACTCCGCAGCCTGTATGGCCGATTACCATTATCTCATTGACACCCAATTCATAAACAGCCACAATAAGGCTGCGGATGGTGCTGTCGAACGGGTTCGTGATTACCCCGCCGGCATTCTTTATCAGCTTTATATCCCCGTTCCTTATGCCTAAGGCGGCGGGAAGCAGGGTGACCAGGCGGGTATCCATACAGGTTACTATGGCAATCTTCTTATCAGGATACTTGGAAGTCTGGTATTTCTCATATTCTCTGGATTCAACGAACTTACGGTTGAACTCCAGCATTTCTTCAATCTGTGTCATAATCTACAAAGTTATTTCAGGCATCTCCGCGAAAGCCGAATTGGCCCGGTAATGCGGAGCGTACAAAGACTCGACCACAAGTGCCGGACATACAAATCTGCCCGGCCTGGTCACGAAATATTCCTCACGTATCTCGGTATTCTCCTCCGGATATGAGTCATAATAATACTCGGTAGAGGCTGCCTTGACATTGCAATAGCCCTGAGGCCAGAACCACAACCGGCGACCTGTGATACCGCAATGTCCGGAGAGCTGCTCAACAGGACGGAAGCCTGCCGGCCTCGGCACATTGATACGGACAAAACTGCGGTTCTCGTCATTGTGGATGGTGCAGACGGATATGATTTTCTCGCCAACATTGACATTGTCACCTTCCTTTATCTCCTTGAGTTCCACAACATTGAGGTCCTTCGAACCAGTCGCCGCACCGGACTTGGCCACAACAACCTCCCTGAAGAACTTCCGCTCAATGCCGAATCCGTTACCTGCCGCCATCACATCCCTGAACGGCATCTCGGCCGCCTTCTCAAGGATAAGCACCGATGTGGACTTGACCGCATCATCCCCGGCCATCACGGAATTGACAGCATCAATAAATTCAGGCTGGGTATCCCAATGCTGGGTCTCCTTCTGTAGCATAAGCCAGATTCTGATGCCGTCGGCCACAGTGCCCGTCCCGGAACCCGGATGCAATGCCTCATAGCCGGTAAACAGGTCACAGAGCATTGAATGCGCATATGCCTCGCTCTCAAGAAGCCCCCTGAACGGCATCACTAAATTAGGGTAATAGATACCGCCATCCCTGTGATCCACAGCATATTGCAGAAGCGAAAGCACATCAGCCCCAGCGGATTTGCGAATCTTCCTTGCGGCAAGCGGGGACATTCCCCAACTGCGGGCAAGGGCAATGCCTTCGGACGAGGCGGAGAGATTCATCAACGTGCTGAGCCTCCGGACTTTGCCGAAAATATAGCCGTTCATTCCCCTGTCCTTTGAAGGAGCCAGATAATCCGAGACATTGTCCCTGAACGACTTGAACCTCTTTTTCTGTTCATCACTCTTCAATGACGGAGCCTTGAAAGCAACCTCCGGCCACATTGACCTTACATACATATATTGGCTGTCATCGATACCGCCGCGCCAATAAGGCAGGACACCGTCACCGGCGAACTGGAGTGAATCCAGGTACATCACGGTGGACTTCAGGTCCGGTACGGCATTGCCGGCATTCCGGAGTTTCGCAAAGCGTTCCAGGACTACCGCAGTGACCACCGGGGAGGAATGCATGCCCTCGAACCAGGAGAAGCCGCCGTCAGCATTGCGGCAGGCGAGAATTGCCTCCAGAAGTTTCTCATCTGGCATCTCTCTATCTGTCCTGACCCCGAGAGATTCAGCCAACCTCCTGACATACAAAGCTTCAGTGAGCGAGAATATATCCTCCCGGGCAGGCTCTATCCTGGAAGGAACAGCCTCCCGAATCATATCAATGATGCTGATTTCCCTATAAGCCGCCCCCACTGAAGTCATATTCACGAATGCGGAACGGAGGGTATTCAGAAGACTGTCCTTGTCCATCCCGGCGAGCAGGACGGCGGAATGGGCCTCCTTCACTGTCTCCACGGCCGGAAGCACCGGAATGTTCACGGCCACTCCGTCAGAATATTTGCCGCATTCAGTAACGAAGACCGCCTTCAGGCCGATTTCCCCGGCATTGGCGGGATTGATATCGAAAACCTCATTTACGGAAGCTCCCGCAGGAACATTGACATTCCTCCGGACAATATTTTCCTTTCCGTCCTGAGTCATTATCAATGTCAAAGTTCCGGAAACCGGCATTTCCAGATTTGAAGAGAGCGCCACGGAAAGCCCGCACTCATCCCCTGCGTAAAGATATTCCGGCTGCACAATGGATATCTTGAGCGGTATTGTAACCGTCATTTCCCTGCGCAAAGCCCTGTTGCACATATCCTTGTCGTGGGCGTACAGCGAAACAATGAATGTGGAGAGCTTGTCCGAAGTCTTGAACTCAAATGAGACATTGCCCTCATCATCTGACCTGAGGAATGGCAGGAAGGCCAATGTAGTGGAGAAATTCTCCCTTACACGGACTTCCGGCAAAGACCCGGTGGCAGCCGCATCATCAGCATCCTCTTCCACAGCCTCTTCCCCGAAAGGGAACGGGGCCGGTGCAGCCACATCCATCATCACAGCCTCAGTTTGCACGTTCATCATCCCCAACGACTTGGTTCTCAACCTTCTGCCATATCCGATTATCAAGGAATAATCCCAGGAGCCGCAAACGGACTGTATATCCAACTCAGGGATATGGAAGTCATTAAGCCTGAACTCACCCCAATGATTGGAAGCGATAGTTTCGGAACTCTTGTCAAACACGGCAGCGAGAACCTCGATGCCCGGTCTGGTCTTCAGGCTGATTCTAGTCAATGAAGCAGGCTCAGTCCTGTCCTCGAATGATGTCCATTCCAACGGCAAGTCCCTGCTGGCTACACTGCGCCTGAACTCATGGCTGAAAGACTTGCTCTTCCCGCCCCGGAAGAAGAAAACCTGAAGTCTCACCGCGTCAGGATACCCAGCCTTGTACTCAAATGAGAGCCTGTCAAGGGAACCCTCCCCGGCCCTTTCACCGTCCAGGGCAACAGCCTTGCCGTCCAGTCTCTTGCCATTTTCCCCGAAAACATCCACGAATGCCCAGAGTGGGGAGCCGTCAGCATTGCCGATGAGCAGTTCCATATCTTCACCCTCCCCGATATCCGTCTTGTCAACGGCAATCACCTCAGCCACAGGGGCATCTATCGCATTGTCGCCGGGACGAACCAAAAGCAGGGACATATCCACGGTATCAGAGTATTCTTTTCCAGAGGCTGATTCCATTCTGGCCTCACCAGTTATCCTGTACAGTCCTGAAGCCAATCCCGACAAGTCCAATGCAACCGTCTCCCCGGTAAGGACATTGCCGCTCAAGACCACCTTTTCTTTCTCATTTTCAACGCTATAGGCTACATTCACAGGAGCCGTTATCTCACGACCGTACCCGATGCTGAAAAGGACTTCAGCCTCATCCCGATCTATCAGATTGAGGTCTGCCCAGTCGCCCAGGACGACATCACCATCTGTCCTGAGACCGTTTTCCAGGCTGACCCTAAGACTGAAATTGCCGGCAACCCCTCTGGTCTCTGACCACTCCTGGGTTTCTCCGGTATTGTCCTTGACTGTCAAGGTCAAAGTGTATGTCCTCCAGCTGCTCTCGGGATCTGTTTTCACTTCCTTGCTGAAAGAGCCGTCAGGCCCGATTTCAAGCCGGCCTTCTTCCAGCACTGTCCCCCAGCTTTCAACCCGGAATGAAACTTCAGCCCCGGAAAGACTGTGACCGGAATAGGATATAAGTTTCCCCGAAAACTCAAGATTGTCTCCCGGAAGATATACCCGGTCAACTTTATCGAATGAGAGGTCGAATGTAGGAAGGACGAACTCATCGACCCGGAATGTAGCCGAAACAGAACCCGTATCCGATTTCGCCCTGATTGAGAAAAAGCCGTTTCGGCCTCCCGTAGGGATGTCAAATCCACCGGCCACCGAGCCGAACTCATTGGTTAACAACGATTGGCTGCTTATCAGATTATCCTCAGGATCAAACAATTCCACCTTCACCGGTTTTCCTTCAGGCAGGACTGCCGCCTTGCTCCTGTAATCCGTCCTGAAGAATATAGCCTTGAACTCCACCCGTTCACCCGGATTGTAAGCCCCCTTGTCAGTAAAAATCTTCCCTGAGCATATTTCCATAGCAGTTTCCGAACTGTCATAATGCCAATAGGAGACTCGCCTGCTGGATCGGACCAGACCGTCCCCATCCTTGTATGAGCATTCCAGTTCATAGCTGGCACGTCGTGAAATCCTGGCTCCAATGTCTTCCGGCAAAGGAGTGAAACCATTGAAAATGAAATCCTTGGCCTCCTTCAGAAGATTACCGTTCTTGTAAAGCCGGATGTCGGCCTTGCCCACAGGTTCGCCTGTATCCCAGACAGCCGCATAGATGCAGAGCCCGGAGGCCTCACGCCTCAACGCCAATGATATCCTGTAAACATCGAACTCCTGCTGATACTTCACATTTCCGGATTCGGCCCTGATTTCATACGAGCCGTCATCCATTGCGGGCAGGTCATAAATAAGGGAATCTGCTACATAAAAACTCTTCTTTTCATTGGTCAATGTCGTATCCGACAATGTCTTCCCGTCCTTCAGGATACTGATTCTGACCTTTTCGAGATTCTTGAGTACAATCTCGGCCTTCCCATCATTGACCATGATGCTTATATCCTTGGCAGAAAGCCTCCCGGCAAGCCGGGACGGGGAACTCAGTTCCGAAATGATTTCCGCCTCGTCCCCTGAATAGGACTTCATCTCTTTCAGCAGGCTAAGGCATCTGTCGTAAAGACTGCGGTATGCTTCACTTCCGGCATTGTTGTATTCCAGGTCGGAGAACTCCATATCCATAAGCGCAGCCTCCGCCCAAGCAGAAACCGCCCTGCCCCTGTATTTTTCAGCGAAAGCCTCCAACTCCGCCCTGGACTGTTCCTTGTCACAGCCATAGCCGGATGGTATGGCGGCATACTCCAGCAATGCCCCGAAAGGATAGCCATCATTCTCATAACCAGAGAGTTCCGCATATATTTCACTACCCCTGACATTGCATCTGTCACAGGTACCGAGCAATGTCCACATCGCAAACTGCCAGTCATTGAGGTAATGCTTCCGGCGATACTCCATTGCCGGAAACCTGTCATTGCCATTCCTGAACGACATTGAGTAGAAGCCCGGATTTTTGGAGGACTTCATCGCTCCTGCATTGTCCCTGAGGAAGTTGAGAGCCTCCGCAGGATTGAAATTGCGGGAATCAAGCATCAATGCGAACTGTGCTGTCGGGATGCGTGACTGCCTGACCTCCGCAGCAAACTTGGTCTCAAGGCTGTCCCTCATTTTCCAGTTGCGGGAAGCGGAAACGTCAACGTACCTCCTCCCGGCATCATAGAAATCCCAGGCAAGTCGGTGCTCCAATGCCTCCTTCTTGATTTCAGAAAGAATCTCAAGCTGCCTGAGAGGAAGATCCGCGGCCTCAGCCTTGGCGTAACTGTCCCACAATGACGTGAGCACGTGCCCGTCCTTGTCACTGGAGGATGTTTTCTTTGAGTTGATGAATGCGTTCATAGTCAATGCTGTAGCGGCAGTCACGACAATCGCCGCGATCAATGCCAGGGTAGTTCTTTTCATTGCGGTTACAATTGGAATAATGGCATAGCCTCCGACACTACAAATGTCGAACCGCCTATATACACAAGCGGACGGTCGCCATACAGACCTGCCATCTGCAATGACAATGCCACAGCGTCCCTGACCTCGTCACACACATAAATCCGGTCAGTGGAACGTCCATTCCGGCGGCACCAGTCATCATAGTGTTCCTTGATCTCTGTGGCCGGCATCGCTCTCCTGGTATGCGGAGTAGTGAAAATCCAGGTGCCCCGCTCCGGGAAGAGAGGCAGGATATCGTCCAGATTCTTGTCGGCCATAACCCCGTAAACTATTATCAATGAGGAATATGTACCATTGTCAAGATAGGAGTTGAGCTGGGCGAAGTTATTGACCAGGGCGGCGGCATTATGCCCGATGTCACAAATTACATCAGGGTTGGCAGAAATCCTCTCCCATCTCCCGTGGAAGCCTGTCCGGACAGCCGTATGCACTATGGCATCGGCCACGTCTGCGGCATTTGCATCGCGGAACACATCCGAAAGCACATCCACGGCCGAAAGTGCGGTCCTGAGATTCATTTCCTGATACCTGCCGGCAAGGTCCATGCGCTCCAGAATGTATGAGGACCAGTCCTGCCACAATGACGGCTGGACTATATCTGCGAACGTGACAGGCGATTGCAGTTCAATAGCTTTACGCCTGAAGACATCCGCAACTTCCCCGGAAGGATGTCCTCCCACCACGACCGGCACGCCCTTCTTGATGATGCCTGCCTTCTCGCCGGCGATTTCCACCAAAGTATTTCCGAGCAAATCACAATGGTCCAGCCCGATGCTGGTAATCACGCTCAGCTCGGGAGTTATGACATTAGTGCTGTCAAGCCTGCCGCCAAGACCGGTCTCGATTACGGCCCAGTCCACTCCCATATCGGCGAACCACTTGAAAGCCAGGCCTGTAGTTATCTCAAAGAAAGAGAGCTGCAATCGGTCCAGGTCATCATTGTACCCGGTCAGGAAATCAAATACGTATTCCTCGGAAACGAGGGAAGGACCGTCGGCGGAAGACTTCCTTCCGTCAACGATCCTCATTCTCTCCCTGAAGTCCAGAATATGCGGGGACGTGTAAACCCCGACCTTCAGTCCGCAGGCGGCAAGCACCGATGCCAGCATACTGGCAGTGGAACCCTTGCCGTTGGTCCCGGCAATGTGAACTGTGCGGTATTTCCGGTCAGGCTCCCCAAGAAGGCTCCTGAACTCCTGCATCCTGTCAAGCCCGGGCTTGTAGGCCTCCCCGAAAGAGACGTTCTGGACTGACGGAAACCTCTGGAATATATTCTGGATCAGGTCGTTATATTTTTCTTCAGAAAAGTTGGACATCAGATTCCGAACTGCTTGAAGAAGTCATTGCCCTTGTCATCCACGAGAATGAATGCAGGGAAATCCTCTACGCGGATCTTCCAGATGGCCTCCATTCCGAGTTCAGGATACTCCACGCACTCTATGGACTTGATGTTGTTCTGGGCAAGGATGGCCGCAGGGCCTCCGATGGATCCGAGATAGAATCCGCCGTGCTTCTTGCAGGCATCGGTCACCTGCTGGCTGCGGTTGCCCTTGGCTATCATTATCATGCTTCCTCCGTGATCCTGGAACTCGTCCACGTATGGGTCCATACGGCCGGCAGTGGTAGGTCCCATCGAGCCGCAAGGCATTCCTTCCGGAGTCTTGGCAGGGCCTGCATAGTAAATAGGATGGTCCTTGAGGTACTGAGGCATCTCCTCTCCGGCATCCAGGCGGGCCTTGATCTTGGCATGTGCGATGTCACGGCCAACGATGATGGTGCCGTTCAATGAAAGACGGGTGGAAACCGGATACTTGGTAAGCTCGGCGCAAACCTCTGACATAGGACGGTCGAGGTCAATCTTCACCACATCGCCCTCTCCGGCATTGCGAAGTTCCTCAGGAATGAGCTCGTATGGCTTGTCGTCCATCTTCTCTATCCAGATACCGTCAGCATTGATCTTAGCCTTGATATTGCGGTCGGCAGAACAGCTGACACCCAGTCCGATAGGGCAGCTCGCACCATGACGCGGGAGCCTTATTACACGTACGTCGTGGGCCATGTATTTGCCGCCGAACTGTGCGCCGAGGCCTATCTTGTGGGCCTCCTCAAGAAGCTGTTTCTCGAGTTCAACGTCACGGAATGCACGTCCGGTCTCGTCTCCAGTGGTAGGAAGGCTGTCATAGTAATGTGTGGAGGCGAGCTTCACTGTGAGGAGATTCTTCTCAGCTGAAGTTCCGCCTATTACGAAGGCAATGTGATAAGGAGGGCAGGCAGCGGTGCCGAGGCTCTTCATCTTCGCAACGAGGAAAGGAATGAGGGTTCCCGGATTCTGG
>JBJEBP010000199.1:0-9071 GCA_051870135.1 Candidatus Cryptobacteroides sp.
GCCTGCGGGGAGGCGCAGCCTGCTACCGATGCTGCGGCTGTTCCGGCACCGGCTATCAGTCTTAATGTTTTTCTGGCCATGTTATTAAGGTTTATTAGTCTGTCCGCTTACAAATTTAATGAATTTTATTTCATTATCATATCGAACTCCTCCATTTTCAGGTCAAGTGGCGTACTGCGATATTTGACTTTGGCGAAGTTGATGGAGGAGAGATCGATGCAGCGGATGCGGGAATTGTCCATTGTACGGTAATAGAACTTCAGGGAGGTGACATCGCTGGCGGTGGTGAACTGGGTCGAGGTGAGCATATCAGCATTGGAAGCAGTTTCATTCTGCACTATTCCTATCGGAATGACCATAGCTTCAAGAATTTTAAATGACTGCAGGACAGCAGTTTTGCCATCCTTAGGTGTCGGCGCTGTCATTTTATACACGGCCGTGCGGACAAATCTCGACGGCGAGGTAGGGTCGCCGGGAAGACCCAGCATACCTGAACCGCCGCTCAAGGCATTGACCTTGAACTTTGACGGGTCCCAGGCATTTTCTCCGGCATTGCCCTGTTTCAGGTTGACATAGTTGCCGAGGTTGGTCAGATGCCATTCGAAGCCCGGGGCATTGGTCAACACGCCGAGTTCATTTTCGTAGAAATGCGGCTTCCCGTTCACTATTTCCAGAACGACCTGCCTGCCGCTGCGGTCAGCGAATCTCCAATGTACGGCACCGATGCTCTTGTCAAGGCCCACAATATCGAGGTTTGGAATTGCCGCGACTACTTCTTCCACAGTGGAGAATGAGGAAAGGGCCCACGCAACTACCTGGAAATCACAGAGTGTAGTTGATTTCCGGCAAGGGTCGAAGTCATTGTAGGAGCCGTAGCCCGGGAAAAAGAACAGTCCGGCGTTGAGGCCTTTCTCATTCAGCCCCTCGACAATGAGGTCGTCGGACATTACCCTCACTCCCACGAAGCCGTACTTGGAAGTGAAGCGCATTCCCTCATTGCCTTCCGGGGCAAGGGAGGTGAATGAGTGTCCGCGCGGAACTATAACGTATTTGTTGTCAAGCCGTTCCGTGGCCCATTCGATTGAGCGGGCAGCTACGATGGAACCGTCGGAGGTTGTGAATGAGATGCCGGTGCAGGCATTGAGGTCAATGTCGGAAGACAATAAAGCGGCAACCGACAATATGCCCGTCACCGCAAGATGCAAGTAATATTTCCGTAACATAACGCATTGAATTTGGTTATGTTATGTCGCTGCCAAATCTATGCCGCGGAGGATGGAACGGTGAATGAGAATGTCCCGGAGGTCTTGGTTTCAATGCCGTTGCTGATGCTGGCCTTGTAGAAGTAGGTGACACCTGGCTCGAGCCCGTAGTAAATGCTGCTGAAGGAGCCGTCCTTTACAGGACATTCTGTCTCAACCATTTCGTCCGCAGTATAGCCAATGTAGATCAATGCCTTCTTGACAAGTGAGGCATCTCCGCCCAAGGTCACAGAGATGCAGATTTCGGTTTCATCTCCATTGACTGACAATGAGTTGATCTCCGTCGTGAACTCCACTGGTTCCGGTTCCGGATCTTCCGTACCTCCATTGCCTCCAGACCCGCCAGGGTCCTCATTGTCTCCAGAACCGCCAGATCCACCCGTACCTCCTGAACCTCCTCCGATATCGTCTCCACCGTCGCCAGGCCCCGGAATCTCCTCCTCGGTAATGAAAGACTCGAACCCGGATCCGATCTCGTTTCTTCCATTGGATACGAAGGCCTTGAAATAATATGTCGTTCCGGCCTCCAGGTTATTGAGGTCCAGGACAATGCTCTTGCCTTCGATTCTGCCCGCCATCCTTGTCAATGTGGTCCGGTCCTTTCCGTAGTAGAAACCGCATTCCACCTTGCCTGAAGGCTCCGAATTCAGATCCGAGATAAGAATCGCCGAATGAGTATCAGGGAGGGAAGTTATGCTGACGATTACCGGAGCGTTGTTTACAGGACAGGCCGTGTCCACGCAGGAATTTCCCGCGAGGATCATAGCAGCGAAAGCAAATATGGAATATATACGTTTCATCAATGCTTCACTATCATTCCCATCCCTCAATCTCTCCGCCTATGTCAATCTTTATTTGCCCAGGGTCATCGTTCAAAGTGACATTGACAGTATGTCTTACACCTGTCTTGAAATTGAACCTGGATTCAATCAAATATGAGACTCCCCGGCATATCACCTCCACAAGCGGAAGCTTATAGTCCACCATCTGCGGGACAATGATTGCCGAAAACGAAGTATTGCTCTCTTTTCTGGCTACAATGCTCCGGCAAGGAGCATAAGGGTCCTTGACAATGTCACCAGATGAAAGGTCAATGATAGACTTTGTTACAGTGCTGTGTATCAAAACTTTAGTATCCTCAGGGATATCGCCATTGAACTCCTCTCCCTTGATCAGGTTCACTTTCAGGCTGCTCATCAGATGGCTGAATGTGAGCCTTACAGGCCCCGATTCCTTTGTTATTTCCTTTGTCGTGGCCCAGAGAAAATCGCTCGCCTCGTATCCGGACATATCATCACCGACGCTGTCCTGGTCTTCCTTTACGCTGAAAGAAAGTTCCAGAACCGATTCAGGCACCACGAAAGGATAATAGGCGAAGACATCGTAAGTATTTTCCTTCCAATATATTACAGGGTCAGCAGCCCAGGCCTGTCCGTCAAAAATGACCGGATTGTTGTTCTTGTAATTGCCTCCAAGCTGGAGAGGCAGCGGTGTTCCGTTCTCGTACTCGGTAATATATACGCCGATTTTATCTCCCGCCTCGAAACCTGTCTCAGTCGCCCTGGTGGAAGGATGCACGGCCTCGAAACGCATAACATCATCATTTTCAACAGGTGCTGCCTCCCCGCAGCCCATTATGGCCAGGGCCAGGCCTGACAGGCAAATCCATCCAAAATAATGCGAATTTCCAGTTCTCATCATCACCTCCTTTTCATTGAACCCATCAATGCCGGATCATGGCCGGACGATGTCCCTTGCCCTGCAGGAACAGACCTTGTCATTGATCCAGTAACGGATGCCGAATCTTCAATGGTATCATTCTCCACAAAGTCGGAGAAATTGAATTCCTCCCCTGCGTAAAGCATTATCCTTCTGACAATTGACTCCCGACTGATGGTATTGTAATACGGTATGCAGTTGTTCATGCAGCTGTTCTGTTCAGAGCGATATACGCCCCTGCTATGCATGTATCCGCCCTCGAAAATGTCCACGATGCCACTGTATTTGTCAAGTTGCATGAGATGGTTCCACGGAACCTCGCTAAGCTTTCCTGAGAGGGAGAGATTGTCATACCAGCCCTTCTCTTTTGCTGCATTGAAAGCATCTGCGTGACCGCAGCAGCTGCATTGGCAGGCATCAATGAAGGAGTAATGACAAACCGACTCATCCCCAAGCTTACCGAATCCGTGACCACCGGCCTCGTGCTGTATTACGCCCCGGAAATCATAAGGATAGGCATTGCCGGTCACAGGGCAATAGGAAATGGCGAAGCCCTCGTCCCACAAATATGTCATTCCACTGTAATCGCCTGAGTTAGTTATCATTATGACAAGAGCGTGGTCAATGTCCCTATCCGGAATATGCTCCGAAATGTAGTCCCTGATACGTCGGTAATCGCTTTCTCCATTTTGTCCTCCGATCACTGCTCCGGCATTGGCCGAAGTGTTGAACTTGTT
Source organism: Candidatus Cryptobacteroides sp. (assembly GCA_051870135.1). Lineage (GTDB taxonomy): Bacteria > Bacteroidota > Bacteroidia > Bacteroidales > UBA932 > Cryptobacteroides. Next base: position 3,719 of record JBJEBP010000199.1, read on the forward strand.
CCGGACTTGAGTGTTTACGCCGCCGATTCCCGACTCCGCAGACACTGACACAGCCATTGTGACATTGAAATAATCCCTGTATGTCTTGTATGGCTCAATGTCGAAGAAATACCCGTACGCCTCATTAACGGCATTGGCATAGTTGCCGCTGCTGATATCCCCGGCATTGTATCCGTCCGCAAGGAAGACAATGTCAATTCCATTGCCCTTCGAGGCAGCCTGAAGTGTGACGAACTCATCCTCGGCATATTTGTAGTCATATTGCGAGACAGTGCAAATGGCCCTGTAGTCCTTGTCCTTGAGCAGGAATACTATCTCTCCCGACCTGTCCCCGGAACCTGAAGGAAGTTCTTCGAAAGTGACCTTGACCTCAGCAATCCCGCTGCCCCCTGCAATATCCAGGCTGACCCAGTCCGGCCGGCTCTCGACCATCCACTCTCCCCCGGTTTCGACAGTCAATGTCCTGGTTACCGCAGTATTCAGGGCGGAGGCTGTGGACGGGCTTACTGACAGGTCCTGCAGTGCGATAATCCGGCTGAACTCACTCCATCCGTCGGCTGTCCGGTAAAGCTGAATGGACGATTCCGGAACTTCGAGAGGAAATTTATCCTTAGGAACGCCGTCAAATGCGCCTGAGGCTACCGTCGGAGGAATATTTGCCCCGCATACAATCTTGTTGAGACCGGTACAGCCATTGAACGCATTCTCTCCGATAGTTTCAACTCCTTCCTCAATGATGAGCCCTTCCAGATGCTGGCAATTCTCAAACGTATTGGCACCGATACTCAGGATATTCTTGCCAATGGTGACTGTCCCGGTCAGCCAAGAACAATTCCTGAACGCCTGGGCGGACATCACCGTTACGGATTCAGGAATTACAAGGTTACCCGTGATATTGCTGTCATAGAAAGCCGCTTTACCGATTGATACCAGATTCTTCGGAAGTACAAGCTGGCCTTGGAATCCCGGGCTGTTGAAAGCATTGGCTCCGATAGACTCAATGCCATCGTGGAGCACTATTGAACCCGGTTTGCCATTGACTCCCGTTTGCAGGAATACTTTGTTGGCAATCTTTGTTATGGTCTGGGGAATTACTATGTCTCCGTCCAGTGACTGGCAGCTTTCAAAAGCCCGCGTCCCGAGTGTTTGAAGATGTGACGGAAGGACGAGTTTGCCGTAGAGATAAGAGCAACCCGTGAATGCGGCATCTGAAATGACCTTCAGGTTATCAGGGAGCCTCAATTCACAATTGAACGGATTCCCCCGGAAGGCGTTGGTTCCAATGCTTTCCAAAGTGGAAGGCAATATCAGCTCGCCTGTGAAATTACAGCTGTAAAAAGCGCCATTATCAATGACTGTCACACCCTCCGGGATTACCAGGGAGCCTGTAAGCAATCCGCAATGATTGAAAGCAGAATCGCCGATTTTCTTCAGTTTGTCAGGAAGGATTATCCTCGTCAATGAATTGGAACGCTCAAATGCGCCCGGTGGAATCATATCAGCCTCCGTGGCAATATAAATGTTTCCGTCTTCAAGCTTACCTTTAGTGCCTTCAACAATTTCCACCTCCTTGAGATTCAATGATGCCAGCATCGGCATAGAGTATCTGCAGGTTGCAAAATCCTTCGAGGTTATCTTGCCGGTAATTTTCAGGTTCTTGACCTTGGCAGGATCCTTTCCATCAGCGCGGAGGCATTCCTCCAATGTCCCCGGCTCATCCACATTGACAATGACATACTCACTTGCATCCGGGTCGTGTGAAACCGGGTCCTCCTCCCAGGCCGTGATACTCTCGCCCTCAAGGCTGAACTCATACTCGCCGGTTTCTCCCCGCTTGCTCACCGTGATGGTGAAATTATGCTGCCTGGACTGGACGAAGGTAAAGTCCCCGGACTTCTTGAAATAATAGGAAGCTCCGTCTATCGTTATGGATATCAACGTCTTGCCTTCAGGCACAGTCTGGGGAACAACAATGGCGCGGAAATCGTCCCCGACCTTCATCGGGATTGTCCCGGCCACCACCGGGTCTCCTACAGCCTTCACATCGCCTGTCGCAAGATTGATGACGGATTTCCGGGTAGTATTGTTCACGACAACCTGCTTCTGCGCCGCAGCCCATTCCTCATCCGTGAAGCCGAGGCCCTTGTTCAATGTCACCCTTACCCCTGCCATCTTGTGCCTGAATCCCAGGCGTATGGTCGATGCAGTGGGCGCATTGTCCGAAGCCTTGCCCCAGAGGAAATCGCTGGCCTCATAGCCTCCCAACTGACCGTTTTCAGCAGCCTTCCTCTGGTCGCCCTCCAGTTCGAAAGCATAGTTCCTGACGTCCGCCGGCTCACCGTAAGGATAGTAGCCGTAAACGTCAATGTGGGTGTGCGAATCTTTCCAATAGATGTCGTAGGCTGGTTTCCATTTGCCCGTAGCCCCGTCGTAGGTGAACATCACGTTGTCCGCGCGGTTTCCAGTATTCAGCAGTTCTCCCGGGGTATCTCCTTCATAGTCAACGATATAAATCCCGACGTAGTCCTTGTCACAGAAGCCGTTTTCGTCCACCCTCGTCGTAATCACCCCATCAATGTCAGCTGCAATGCTGATGATTCCGGCAGATTCTTCCTCCGGTCCCTTGACCTCCTTCTCCGTGCAGGCGGAAGCCAACATCAGGCAGAATGCCGATATATATGCAATTATTCGTCTCATTCCTGATATCTCCAATTGAACGGGTCCTAACCGACATCTCCGCCGTAGTCAATGCCGCTGTCCTCCCAGCCCTCGATTCCGATGTTCACGCCTTCGCCCAGTTTGTTGACAGTGATTGTACATTCGTACTGTTTCCCGGATTCGAAGCTGGCATTGCGTGCAAGATGATACTCGCAGCCACCCACAGCAACGTCAATAAGATTTTCATCCACAGTAACTTGAGGGACAAGGACAGCCTTCCATGCAGAGCCGGATTTCAAAGGTGTAATATCCCGGCTTTCCCCGGCGGCAGTCACATTGCCGGTGGCAAGGTCAAGCACGGCCTTTGTCTTGAGCCCGACAATGCTGATGCTGATTTCTTCCGCCGCAAGGCTCTCCTCCGTGTAGCCTTTGCCCGGCAGGATTGTGATAATGAGATTGCTCAATACATGCCTTGTCATGATCCCCACTGCATCTTCGGTCGGCTTGACCCCGAGGGTCTTCCCGTACAGAAGTTCGGAGGCATTGTAGTTCGCAACTGTTCCCTGGTCTGCCAAGGTCTCGAAAACAAGGTTTCCTGCGTCCTCAAGGCTAACGTTGTAAGGATAGTAGCAGTAGAAATCAGCCGGTGTCGTCCCGTCTTTCCAGAACAATTCATCTTCGGAAGCCCAGACATTGCCGTCGTAGGTAAATGCGGCATTGTCCACATAGTTTCCCGTTGCGGTCAATCCGCCCGTCGGACATACAATGTAGATGCCGACTTTGTCGCCGTTGTCGAACCGGTCGTCCGCCACCCTTGTCTCAATGCCGGTTTCAATGCGGATTGGTAGAGGACTGCTGTCCGGGCCGCTTTCCCGGCCGCAGGCGGCAACAATTGTCAATGCTATTGCCAAGTGTTTGATATTCATGCTATTCTACGATTAAGTCGTTTATGCCTCCCTGTCTTCCTGCAACATACGAGCTGGTGTATTCTCCATTGCGGAGTATGCGCGGAATGATAAGGGGAAAGTTCATCATTATGTGGGTAAGTTCGAATTCGTCCCCGACCTCAAGCTTGGAATTCTGCTGCTCCACTACTCGGAATTTCTGCGAGCCAAGATATTCCATTTTGACGACCCTGTCCGGTAACCATTTGACAATGACCATTTTTCCCGGAGCCAGATCCGAAACGTTCATACACTCAGTAGCAAAGAATCTTGAGGCGGAAGTGTTCTTCAGGTCGTTGCAGTATGTGACAAAATCCTTGCAGCCGACATATTCGCAAAGAATGTCGAGCGTGGAGGTCCTTGGGCTGTTGTTCATCGAAACATAGCCCCAGAGCCGCTTGAGAGTGGATGTAGAAATACCTTTCCCCGTCTTGTCGAATATGGCTGAGGACAGGGCTTCGAAGTCGTATGGAGTGCTCACTCTCTTCCCGAACAACTGTTCAACCTGGGTGAGAAGCAGGGTGAGTTCCGGAATATTGTTATTCAATTTGTTCATAATAGCCTCAAATTTAATTATTTTAAATCAGGAAGCCAAGAGGTTCGTGGTTCAAAATTGTATCAAATTTTCAGCGGGAGAGAATGATGGGTCATCAATACTCTCCCGCTGGTGCTGATAAAGGGGCGTTACATACTCGATTTCTGAGAATAGAATCTACATCCTCATCATGGCAGCCGGGCTTATCTTCAGAATCCGGCAGATGGAACCGGCCAGCGCCAGGCTTGGTTCCGCCCTGCCGGCAGTGAAATCATTCACCCTGGTGGTACTGACTCCCAATTCCTTGGCCAAGTCCTTCTGCGTGAGATGCATCTCCTTGAGACCATCCTTGATCAACTCAGCCACCGTTGGCTTCTCAATGGGATAATGAGACTCCTCATAATCAATCACGATGTCAGACATCATACTGAGTTCCACCGCTTTCGGGTCATCAGGTGACATATCTTCACCAACTTCCGGAAGAAGTTCCTCAATCCTCTTCAACGCCAATTGATATTGTGATTCCGTAATCTGTCTCATAATTCTTTCCTCAAATGTTTGATGCATCTATCTTGTCATATTGCTTATGTGTCCCGACAAATCTGATGAAAACGTAACCCATAAGAAACTTGACTACCACCACCAGCCTGAACTTATTCCCGCCGATATTGAACACGTAGTGCTGGTTCCCTACCGAATCCACGGAGCCGAAGTCCCGTTTCATTTCTGCGAACCCACTCCAATGAGCATCTGACACAATATGATACCACCGCTCAAGCGGAACCTTCGCATCAGCATATTCCGCTTTCTCGTAAAACTCCTTCAACCTCCTTTGCGATACGATTCTCATCACTGGTTATTTTTTGCAAATTTAGGCAAGTATTCCATATAACAAAATTATTTTGCTCTATTTATCCATTTTACAGAATATTTTACCATTTTATTGTATATCTGCGATTCGCACAACTGTTTCGTCATGCCCGGCATCTAGTTTCGTCATGCCCGGCCCGACCGGGCATCTCGCATGAGGCTCCGAAGAAAGATGACGCAAAGTCCAGAGTCCGCACTGCGTTCTAAGCAATGCGTCAGGCCGCTGCAGATGCCGGACTATAGGAAATGACATTGGATTACAACAATCAGGAGATCATTTGTGATTATATAACCCCGATTCAAGTGAACAGTGCAACAAAGGTGTAGGATTGTGAAGGTGCGGCGT
>JBJEBP010000200.1:0-2243 GCA_051870135.1 Candidatus Cryptobacteroides sp.
GCTCCTCGCGGCCGAGAAGCCGGTTCATTATCTCCCGTCCCTTCCTGCCGAGGCTGGTCCCGCTGCCCAGCCGCATCAGGAAATGCCTGATTTCAGGCTGGAAAATGACAATCAGGGCGATGACACCAACGTCAATGAAGGTTGACAGCAATGCGCTCATCAACTTCATCTTCAATGCATCCGCCGCGACTTTCAGTATGAATATGGCAATGATTGCGATGAAGATATTGACTACTGAAGAATCCTTTATCCATCTGAATACCAGATAAATAATCAATGCGACAAGCAGGATGTCCAGCACGTCGGTAAGGGAAAATTTCAGGAATCCGAATATGTCCAGCAGCATCAGCATCAGTTTCCGGTCTTGTCGTCAGCCACTATTGGCAGCCGTACTTACAAATTTACATAATAATTGTGAATTTTCTGCCAATGGCCGGGGATTATTTTTAGGGAGCCGGAAACAAGGTCGGCTCCAGTTCGCGGGGATGGAAACTCATGCGGTGATACGGGGTATAGCCATACTCCCTGATGGCGGCTATGTGCTCAGGTGTAGGATATCCCATATTGCGCTCCCAGCCGTACATCGGATACTCCAATGCAATCTTCTTCATATACTCATCCCGCCAGGTCTTGGCCAGGACAGAGGCTGCCGCAATGCTGGCAAAAGTTGCATCACCCTTTACAACAGTCTGGTAATCAGACCTTCCGTACTGGTCAAAAGGGCGGAACTTATTGCCGTCTATAAGGAGGAATCCGGGTTTAGGCTCCAGCCGGAGGACGGCTCTCTGCATCCCTGTCACCGATGCCCAGAGAATGTTCAGCTCGTCAATTTCGGCAGGACTGACAGCCTCGACGGCCCAGGAAACAGCCTCACGCTCAATGACTTCCCTCACCTCATCCCTGTGGGCGGCAGTCATTTTCTTGGAATCGTTAAGCAGGGGATGGTGGAAGTCCGCAGGCAGAATGACCGCGGCGGCGAAGACAGGTCCGGCAAGGGGACCCCGTCCGGCTTCATCACAGCCGGCTTCAATCACACCTTCATTGAGATAATTTCTTAAAGATATTTCCTTCATCAATGCAAATATAGCAAAAAGAAGGGAAATGCCGTTCAGAGGCCACTGTTCCTCTTCAGCAGGGAGATGATTTCGTTCTTGTCCTCAATCATGCTTCTCAAGTCCCTGATTTCAGCTTCCTTGTCCTCAATCTCATTCCTGAGAGCGGTGATGGTATTCTCATACGTGGATGTCAGCCTTGCAATGCGGGTGTTGTATTCTGTCCTCATGTCTTCCAGTTCACAGGAACTCTCCACCGGCTTGTAGCCAAGGACAATCTCCTCCTCCGAGACTCCGAAAATCCGGGCAATCTTCGGGATATGTTCACTTATCAGCCTGATGTCGCCTTTCTCGATCTTCCTGTAAGTGTTTCTCACAACGCCGAGCTGCCGGGCCATTTCATCCTGGGAGAGCCCTCTCTCGGTCCGTCTGCGGAAAATATTCTCCTTGATGCTAGCGTTGTCCATAATCTTCGAAATTGTTTCTCCGCAAAATTATTCCGTCAGGATGTGAATTGATGACAACATACAGAGTTCAATGGTATCTAAAAGTGGTCATAGGGTTAAAAAGTCATCCGGAAAATTTAAAATTTCACCATTTAAGGGGTGGTATCCGTGAAATCGTACCACCTTTTCTTTCAATTTCATTTCAAATAACCGAGATTTGCGCAAGGATGAACACAAATGATAGTCAAGTTATGGACACAAATGCTGCTTATGGGATTTTCGGCCGGATGATGACCGAGGATCAGCTCTATTTCGACAGGCGGATTTCCTTCCGTCGTATCTGCAGATGGCTGGAGGTGTCACGCCGAGACCTCAACGCCCTGGTGAAGAGTGAACTCGGGATGACCGGACAGGACCTTATCCGGAAGTACCGGGATGATGCGGAGAGGCGCCTCAGGGACAAATATGCGATAAAATGTTTTAAATTATAGCCGCATTCTATTGCTATTGCATCAGGAATTTCATAGATTTGCAAAGATGCGCCGTTGGAGCGCCTTTTTATTGGAAATATTAATAACACAATAAAAGTTATGAAATCCTACTCTACAAAGGATATCCGGAATGTGGTCTTGCTTGGCAGCACCAAGTCAGGTAAGACCACATTGGCGGAGGCGATGCTTTACGAGGGTAAAGTAATCGACAGACGTGGTACCGTCGAGTCCAAGAACACAGTATCAGACAACAC
>JBJEBP010000201.1:0-8974 GCA_051870135.1 Candidatus Cryptobacteroides sp.
GGAGAGATTGGTGGATTTTCGGATCAGATGGTTCTTCCTGTCAAGGACTTCGGAAATCTGGGCAGGGGTCTCAAGTGTGATATCGGCAACGTTGTCAAACAACGACTCGAAGCGAACGCGGTCGCCCACAGCCACCGGATTGGTGGATTCATTGTTCCTGAGTCTGATTTTTCCTTTCAAGACAGCCGGGAATGGCGTCCAATCCGGCAGACAAGACAGCATGAAATGGCTGCCAGCATTCTTGACAACTGTCGCTTCGCCGATCATAAGTGGAGAATACGAGAGTCGAACTCGTGACCTCTTGCATGCCATGCAAGCGCTCTAGCCAACTGAGCTAATTCCCCGAGGGAATGCAAAGATAGACAAAAATTATTAATCCGCAAGGGGGCAACCCTCTATTTTTATATCCGGGTTCTGCAAATGAGGATAATCCAACCGAATACAATCTATCATTACGCCGTCAATAAAGCCCTTTAGGGTTTGACCGCGGGCGAAAGATACTTTCATTCCATATTTTCCAACTAGAAAGGACTTAAGTCCCTCCAAGTCAAACTCCTCCTGCGTGAAAAGATCCAAATCTATGCTCTTACGATGACCAATACGCAATGCAAGTGCCGTTCCGCCAACCAGATTGAAGGCTGACAATATCGGCTCAGCCTGAAGAGACCTTAGGAGTTCCAATGTTCCGTGTGCAATCGTTTCCGTGTGCAACATCTGAGTTCCTCCTTCTTCAAATTGAAAAACGTACAGACAAAATGGACATCCACGGAGTTGAGATATGGAACATACTTTATAATTTCCCTGAATCCATGAAAGCCACCATATAAGTCAAAGGCCGCAAAGAAATCCTCAGGCGTACCCATTTCAATTACACGCTGCACTACGATTGTCCGTCCCTTTACCCAGTCGAACTTATCCAGGTCATACTCCCATAGCAGGCCAGGATTAATAATATGTCCTCCAGGGATATATCTATCAAACACAACCATATTTCCAGTCAATCGATTAGCATTATGGACCATCACAAAAGAGTCCGACTTTATGCAAATATAGCATTTTTACCTGTAATCAGCAAGAAGACCGCCCCGGGCGGGGACGGTCTTCAGGGAATAATGTGTCAATAAGATTACTCAGCATCCGGATCTTCAGTGTCAGGATCTTCGCTACCAGCAGCCTCGTGGCTGACATAGAAGCATCCGGCAGCCTCGATGAGGCCCTTGTAGGAAGTCTTGTAGGCAACGATGGTGAGGTTGTCACCTTCCTTGACTCCAAGTTCGCCGAACTTGCCCTTTGCACCGCCCCAACCGGAAACAACGCCATAGATATAGACCTCGGTAGTTCCGTCCGTGAGGGCGAAATTTCCGTATGTGTCGAGATCCCACTTAGTACCTTCCTCGGTGCTAGGTGCAACCTTGCCTCTGATTCTGTACCAGGCCTCCTTGTTGTCCTCGAGAGCCTTGAAGCCGGCGAGATCGATATCCTGGACATCAATGCGGTTCTCAACGGTGACATTCACCATCTGTGGCGCCGAATTGTATGAACTCTTAGGGCCGACTACGGTAATGATGTCGCCTTCCTCAACTCCGCTTGCAGCGAAATCATTGGTACCATATACATATACCTCACCGGAATAGTCCCTTATATAGAGGTTGCCGTATTTGGTATTGGCCACCTTGCTGACATAGCCGGTAATACGGTACTGGGTAGCACCATCTTCTGCGGCATTGATTTCCGCTGCGGTGGCTTCAATGATGGCACCTTTCTGGGAAAGGCTGGTAACTGCGGAATAAGTCTTTCCTCCCTTTGTGGTCAAGAAAGTGAGGTCAGTCTTTCGGTCTCCGCCCTCATTGCTTCCGGCATTGAAAACCACTGTGGCATCCGTACCGGAAATATTCACGGAAGCAACTGACAGCCAAGACTTTGCTGCCTCAGGAATCTCGACGCTCACGCCCTCGCCCTTCACTGAGAGGGAGACGGTGAACTCGCCGCCCTCGATAGGCAGGGTCGCATCCTCAGGAGATACTTCCTCAACCTTGATAAGGGATTTCTCTATGTTGATGACCGTCACGTCAACCAATTCAACCACACTGCCATATGTGAGTTTCGGACCCTCCACGGTGACAATGTCGCCAACCTCGATGCCGAGGCTGAGGAAGTTCTTTGCACCACCGTTGGCATCAAGGGTACCATAGATATAAATGGAGCCGGTCTCGTCGGTAAGATACCAGTTGCCGTACTCTGTATTGGCTATTGCGGTGCAGGTTCCCTTTGCACGGAACTGTTTGCTGTCTGCTCCGGCAATGATTTCAGCACAGGTGGAAACCGGAAGTTCAACCTTCTCGGCCATCTGGAGAACAGTGATAAGCTGCGTGGCTCCGTCACAAGTGAGATGAAGTACGGACTCATTGGTCTCGGTAGCGGCTGGAGCCGAGAATGCAATCACTGAAGTTCCCTTGGAACCGCTGGCCGGAACAACGCTGAGCCAGGAAGGGACATCATCGATAGCCCAGGATGAGGTGGCATTGACAGTGACCTCGACTGTTCCGCCTTCAACAGGAATCGCGACGTAGGACTGCGAGACCTTCACCTGGTCAAGTTGTGTGATTTCATCGTCCTCGCAGGCTGTCACGAAGGCGGCAGCCGCAAGAAGTGATGCAAATAAATATCTGAGTTTCATAAAAGTCCTCGCATTAATTAATTAAACATATATTTGAGACCGATTGAAGCATACCAGCACTGTCCGATGGCGTGGTTGTACTTCCACGTTTCAGTATTGGCGCTCACGGCAGCCGGTGTGGAGAATGTTGCATATCCTTCTGCATCCACTCCCTCATACTTGAGGATGCGTCCTTCACCGAGTGTTGTGTTCATATATTTGCTTACACCCCATGTCGAGTTGAATAGGTTCATCAGGTTCTTGATGTCGAAACTGAGCTGGAGCGTGTTGAGAGTCTTGCCAATCCTGACCTTGAAATCATGCTTGTAGCTGAAATCAACCCTGTGAACCCAAGGTGAATATACACTGTAAGCCTCTGCATACTCGCCCTGATGCTTGCTGAGGTATTTGTCCTTGTGCACAAATCCCATGAAGCGGTCACGGTCGCTGTCGGATACGAAACGGAAATCACCGTTCGCAACCTCCTTGTCGGTAGGAATGTAGATGGAATCGTAGTTGTAACCGTCACCGTTCATGTCGTTCACGGTCATATAAGAGTAGTTGTAGCCACCCCTCCAGGTCTCATATATGAGGCTGAAATGGTTGCCGCATTTGTCGTTGTGGGTAACAGAGGCAATGAAGCGGTCCGGAGTAACATTCTGGGAGTTGTGAAGGCCCGGATCATTAGGCCCGTTCACGGTAGCCATGTAGTTGAGAACTGAAGAAGCGTTGGACCCAGGCATGCTGGTGAGCTCCTTGCTTGCGGTATGGGTGTAGGCTGCCATGATGCTGAGGCCGTCCACAGGACGCATGTTCAGCTGTACGCTGGCTGACCAACCGTAACCCTTGCGGGTGTTCTCAAGCATATATGCGCTCGGCATGTTCTTGGTGTCATATACAGGATTGCCTGCGTCATCTAGGACAGGAGATCCGTCACTGTTGAATTTCTGCTTCTCGTAGGTATATTTGAATTCCTGATAAATTGGACGGTTGTCAGCTCCATTGAGCCTGGTAAATCCGTCCGTAGGAATCACACTCCAGTCTGACATGCATACGGCATTGACGGTCTTGTTGAAGATACCTTCAGCCGTGATGGAGAACGGGAACGACGTAGGGAAGTTGTAGTCAAATGCGAGAGAGGTCTTCCAGACCTGAGGCATCTTGAACTTCGGATCCACGGCAGCGATTGAAGAAGGGAGGGTTCCCTTGTCCGGAGAAATGGTCATAGGGTATCCGAGGGACTCAAGCTTGGCGAGGAGTTCCTTGCGGTTGAGGATACCCCCTGCGAACTCGTGCATGTCCACCTTGTCTCCGCTTGGACCAATCTGGGCCTGATACTGGACCATACCGCCGTTTGAAGGCATGTTGGTGAAGAAGACGAGAGGGAGACGGCCTGAGAAGAGACCTGTACCTCCGCGCATCTTGAGGCTGTTGTCCCCGATGACATCCCAGTTGAAGCCTATACGAGGCGAGACAGTCACCTTGGCTGTAGGCCATTTCCCGGTATCTATATGCCTTCCTGCATAGTCAAGGTCATAGATTGCCTGGTTGGTCATGAGGTCCTTGTTGCTGTAGAAGATGCCGTCCAGACGGAGGCCGTAGCTGAGCTTGAACCGGTCGCTTACAGACCAGTCATCCTGGGCATAGATGCCTGGCTTGTGGTAACGAACGCGGGCGGCAGGACTTTCCTCACCGTTGTAGCCGTAGGTGAGGCAGACAACCTCGGGAGCTGCGCCATTGAAGAAGTCGTCAAGACTCCTGTAGCGGTAGTAGCCTGTACCGTTTCTCATATACATGTTGTCGGCCATCTGATACTCATAACTTACACCTGCGAGAATCTTGTGGTTGCCGAAATACATTGTCAGGTCATCCTTGGCGGTAACGACGTTGTTGTGCACGCCGTTGTGCCAGGTAAAGAGCTCGTATCCGAGGGAGATGTAAGGGAGGACGGTGGAACCGTCGTCATTGCGGATGTCGATGAACGGAAAGTCAGAAGAATTGGATCCGCGGACATCGTCGAGCTTGGAGAATGTTGCCAGGAACTGGTTGGAAATCTTGTCATTGATCCTGCTGTTCAGGTCGACTGACACGGTATGCACGAGATTGTCCATCGAATACATCGAGTTCGCATAGGACATCGAATACTTTGACATACGCGCATAAGCGGAACGGGTGCCGGCATCCATCGAGGATGCGTTTGGGGCTGTCCAGCCTGAGTTCTTTGTATAATTGTAACGCAGGGCGAGGTGGTTTTTGCTGTTGATGTTCCAGTCGAGACGGGCAAGAATCTTCTGGTTGCTCTCATCGGCAGGGAAAGAGGTCCATGAGCCTGTATCGTAGCCGTATTTCTCTTTCACGAAATTGGACACCTTCTCGAGATCCTCAAGCGTAGTACGGGAAATATTCTTGTCTTCGTTCATTTCTCCATCCTCGGAACCTCTCCAGCGGTTGGCCACGGTAGGGGTCTTCTCATACTCGTAGTTCACGAAGAAGAAGAGCTTGTTCTTGACAATCGGTCCGCCGATGGTGAATCCGTAGATTGTGTTGCGGTCCTTGTCGCGTGCACCCGCAATAGTCTCGCCATCAACGGTATCGCCTCGCATATACTCATTCTTGTGATATATGTAGGCGCTTCCCTTGAAAGTATTGGTACCGGACTTAGTGATGGCGTTCACACCGCCACCGATGAAGTTGGTCTGGCGGACGTCATAAGGGGAAATGACGACCTGCATTTCCTCGAGGGCGTCGATAGAGATAGGATTCCCACCACCCGGGAGGCCTGAGCTGAGGCCGAAGTTGTTGTTGAAGTTAGCTCCGTCAACGGTGAAATTCGCAGTACGCCCGTCAGCACCGGCGAAGGTCATGCCGTTTCCGCCGTAAGGGGAAAGGCGGGTGATGTCGTCAATGCTCCTGCTGACCGTAGGCACGGATGCAATCTGCTCGTTGGAGATGTTGGTGGCGGCTCCGGTCTTCTCCGTACTGAATTTTGATTTTGCAGAACCGATGACCACCACTTCCTCAAGGAACTCGGTGGACTCTTTGAGAACAGCGTCAAGTTTAAGTGCCTCTGCGAGCTGGAGGGTCACATCCTGATAGACAACGCTGTTGTACCCCAGAGAGGAGACCTCAACTTTGTAAGGTCCTCCGGAACGCATTCCATTGAGGGTATAACGGCCCTCAGAATTGGTTATCGCACCGTAAACGGTTCCGGAAGGAGTGTGGGTCGCCTCCACCGCAGCCCCGACGACCGGTTCGCCTTTGTTGTCGGAGACACGGCCGCCCAATGACGAGGTCGTCACCTGGGCAAAAGCAGAAACACCCACGGACATTACTGCGCACACAAGGCACAGCAATCGCTTAATTGCTTGTTTCATAATGCTTTATAGGTTTATAAAATACAATAACACTGCAAAGTTAACATTTTTTATGATTTCCCGCAGGAGTCATTGAAATTTTATTCACTCTTTTTACATTTCCGTAACATTTGAAACAAGCTGGATATTCTCATAAAAAAGGATGATACCGGAGTGTTCCGATATCATCCTTGTTTCAAAACCGGACCAGGAAAGGTCAGCGGGTGTTATTGTTATTGTATTTCATAAACCTGCCCCGGAACGGGGCAAGCGAATGCTGTGCCCTGCCTGATCCGGTAGGATGTTATTCTGCCACAAACTTGTACAATGTCGGCAATGTGTAACCTGATGAACCAGTTTTATCTACATAGCATCTGTAGTAAGAGCCCCCATTGGTGTTAGCATAGAGATAGTATGTTGCGCTCTTCGACTCAACATAACCAGAAATCTTCACACCATCAGCAGTATATTCAAAGTCAATATCGAATGGAGTATCACAGAGAAGACACCCATTGTGCTGCATTCCGAAATACTTTCCGTCAGGAAGAGCAACAGAATACTTCTCACCATTCTTTGCAACGGTAACCGCTGCTGCACTTACTTCAGAGGTAGCCACAACAGCATCGTCAGATATCGTAAGCGCAACCGTTGAATTCAAATCCTTGGAACCAGCAGCGAGTGAAGCGTGGGCATTGGAGTCAAATACGATAAGATACTTTCCAGTCCAATCCGAAGGGGCTGAAGTAACTTTAACATACTTACCGTTTTCCGGATCTGGTTCAGGTTCCGGGTCAGGGTCAGTTGAAGGCTCCGGCTTGGTATAAGTAAGGATAAGACCGTCTGAAGCCATCTGCTTGGCACCCTTGTACTCACCATACTTGCCGCAGACAGCCACGTAGCCGCCTACTTCCGGATTGACAGTAGCCACATTGATTCCGTCGTAAGCCTTGCATCTGTAGATATAGAGCTCATTGCCCTCCTCATCCTTGATGGTGAGGCAGACATTGTTGTATTGCTCACTGAGATCCGTCACAGCAGTAAGCTGACCATATACGGTATAAATATTAGTGTCGCTGGTGGTAAGAGCTAGGAACTCAGGAATTGACTTGCCCTCGTAGTGTTCATAGGACTCCAGGACTCCGCCCTCGGCCATCTGAGGAGAACCTTTGTAAGAACCTCTCTTGCCGACAACGGTGATTATGTCACGGACAGTGAGACCAAGGTCCTCAATATTGCCCTCGGATGTAACCACACGGTAGAGATAAAGTTCCTCACCTGTGGTGCTGACCACGGTAATATTGGCATTGTGGTACTGGCTATTTGTGGAAATGCTCTTGATAACACCCTTTACACGGTACTGTGTCTGGCCTTCCTCGGCTGCAAGGAACTCAGCGATAGTGGCATCAATGATGGCACCCTCCTGGGTAAACTCATAATAAACCTCGGAAGAACCGGAAGAGAAGTTGATTCTGCCTGTACGGTCGCCTGCCTCATTGGCAGCAAGGCCTACAGTAACGACTGCAGTGTCTGCAGGAGAAGGTTCAATCTTGCTTGGAACACCGGCCACGGACTTGATGCCGAGGATGGAAATCCAGGACTTGTACTCATCCGGAATCTCAGAATCGAAATTGCCGCCCTTGTAGGCTACGCGAAGTTCGAACTCATTGTTCTCCTTAGGATAGGTAGCGCTCTCGGTGAGAACCTTTGCAAGAGACTTCTTGATACTGAGAACTGTAACATTGACAAGCTCGACGGTAGTACCGTAGGTGGTCTTAGGACCTGAAACCTCTACAACGTCACCGATTTCGAGACCAAGGCTGGTGAAGTTCTTCTCAGCGCCGTTGGCATCGAGAGTACCATAGATGTAAACCTCACCGGTTCCGTCATTGAGATACCAGTTGCCATAGGTTGTATTGGCGATGGCTGTACATACACCTTTCACCTGGTAGGTCTTTCCGTCCGGACCTTCGTTAACTTCCTTGCAGGTTGCTGTAACAGCCTCAAGAGAGCCCTGGCGGACTCTGATGAACTGCCTGTTGGTACCGCATACGAGAGTAAGCTCGAACTCACGGCCGCCACTTGTAGCATCGGCTGAGAATGTAACTGTGGTTTCACCGGCAGATCCCTGAAGCTTGTCTGCTGCAAGCCATGCAGATGTCCTTGATGCAATATCAGCCTCATCATTGGTGAGATTTCCGAAAACGTCGTGCTTTGCCTTGATGGTCTTGCCGTTCGCATCCTTGTTGAATGCGATCTTGTCAGGCCAGTTCTCATTCTGGACGAGATACCAGTCCTCTTCTGCATTGACAGTGATGGTGGCAGAGCCGCCAGCCTCCGGGATGGAAAGGAATGTTTCCGACACCTTTACATTGTCGAAACCGTCATTCACCTTGCTCTCATCCTCACATCCGGCGAAGACGAATGCCGATGCAATCAGGGCTGAAAGTAAATATTTAAGTTTCATAATCTTCTGGATTCAAATTAGTTGAACATATACTTTATACCCACTGACGCATACCAGCACTGTCCGATGGCGTGGTTGTATTTCCAAGTCTCGGTACTGCCGCTTACTGCCTTAGGAGTAGAGAATACAGGATATCCCTCAGAATCGGTGCTCTCATATTTGAGAATGCGGCCGGAGTTGAGTGAAGAATTCATATACTTGCTTACGCCCCACTTCGAGTTGAAGAGGTTGAGGACGTTCTTCATATCAACGCTGAGCTGGAGAGTATTGACAGTCTTGCCGATCCTGACCTTGAAATCATGCTTGTAACCGAAGTCAACCCTGTGAACCCAAGGAGAATATACGCTGTAGCCCTCGGCATACTTGCCCTGGTTCTTGCTCAGGTACTTGTCATTGTGGACATAGTCCATAAAGCGGTCGCGGTCACTGTCGGAAACGAACCTGAACTCGCCGTCAGCGACTTCCTTGTCGGTAGGGATATAAAGGGCGTCGTAGCTGTAG
>JBJEBP010000202.1:0-8964 GCA_051870135.1 Candidatus Cryptobacteroides sp.
GCCCAAAGCTTTTTCTCCGATAACAGTATCACCTGACAATGGAAGAGGTCTGGATTATGCATTGATTGGAGTTGAAGGAGCTTCGCTATTGGGCATGTTAATAACGGGCCCAGTTTTACAGTCATATTATAAAGCAAAGATTAGGAAAGATCCGGATATCTTTGTGCGAAATGAGTTTCGAGAGAAAGGGAAGAATGCTGCAATTGGTTTTTGTGTAAGTACTGGAATGCTCGTATCATCGTATCTGATTCGTGCACTACATGTCAACAAGCAGATGACAGTGGACTTTAAGGAACAACGCACTGCGTCATTGGATATTCAACCAGTTTTCGCATCTAAATATAATGGATTGGCATTAGTAATTAATTTTTAAATGGACTTGATATCAATCAGAAAAAATGGGCTATTAGTCAGCCTGTTTCTTTTTACAACGTTTATATCAGGATGCAATACTTGGTTTGATGTTACAAATGACTTATGGAAACAGGAGGCAGAATATGTTTCCAGAACATCGCTACCATTTGATGCAAGTGAAGACTCATTAAATTTCTCTATTTCGAATACAGGTTCTGATAACGTGTCTTTTAGTATTGAGAATGAACCGGAATGGCTTAATGTAGACCCTCTGTCTGGAACTGTTTCAAGAGGTGAAAGCACTACTATTAGGACATCCCTAAACAGATTTTTATTAGAGGAAGGGAATAATACCGGGGTTGTAATAGTACGTATCGATGACGGTAAAGAACCTAAAAAGAGACATCCAATCGATGTCTCGGCATTCGGTTTGGCCGGTTTGGAAATTAACCCGGATATCCTGGATTTCGGAGCTTCTTCTTCAACCAAAACGCTTTCTCTTTGTTCCAAAACAGGGCAACAGAGATGTTTTACTTTTACACCTCTAGAGAACTGGATCAAGATGGATGAGAGAGTATTCTTCCTTGTTGAGAATATCTCCGGTTCAACGGATTTAAATAAAAATATTACCGTCTCGTGTGATCGTTCTCTTCTGAATGAAGGAACCCACGAGGGTATTATTCATATCACTAGCGCGAAGGAGACATATGTCAACGAATATAAGGTAATCGTAACAATTCCGAAGCAGGGTATTCAAAGCCAACAGATTGAAGATTTTATTTTTTCCATATCCAGTTCTCCATACAGAGACCCCGATGGTACTGTTATCGTAAATGTGGATATTGAAAATGCCTCATCGTATTATCGAACTTTTGCACTCAACTCTTCATCAAGTCGTGCTATCACTATAGATAATGATTCTTTCCGCTGTGCAGCGAGTTCGGTTAATATTAATAAGAAATCCAGCAAAACGCTGCAAATAAAGGTTGTCGATGTGCCTGAATCTATTACTGCGTTTTCTTCTATTGAGTTGGATTTTTCATTGTCGGAGCTTGTAATATTTACTAATCTAAATTTTTAGAGTATGAAAAAAATTGTATGCTTGTTCTTAATGACGGTATTTGCCGTAGGATGTGGGATTCATATATCCAACACAATAGATTTAGTCGGGCCACAATTCACATTTTCAATACGTAATTATACAAATAATAATGAAACGATTACGAAAGAAAATGAAGTGCTTGAGTGTTGTGTCGGCGATATGCTTTATGTGAGCATTGAATCAATAGAGTACGATAATGAAGCAGAAAATACTATTACCTTATCTATATTTGAACATGAATTGGCTTTCACAAATCAGGAGAAGGTGAATATGCCAATTGAAGTGCCTGATATTGAACTCGGTAAGTATCCTGCTACTGTTCTATACCATAGAGATTATGTGTCTACTGATACAAATCAGAGGTACGGTATTGAAGATAATGAAAAGACTCTTTATGTCGTGGTGAAATGATTACAAAAATACAGCTATTATGAAATCTATGAAAATGATTCGCACCATGTTTTCGGGATTATTAGCGTTCTTTTTCATTGGATGTGAAACTAAGACCACATTCGAAGAGCCTACCGTGTTCATTTCTTTCGCAGCGAATAATCTCAATACGCAAGAAGCAGTTGAATTTACCCGTGTTTTCCCCTCAATTGTAATAGATGGGGATAAGATACTTGATTGCAAGCCTGGTGATGTAGTACAATTTAGTTATGGTATTTATCCTGATGACAAAGATGCATACGAGTTTACTAAAATAAATAATGTGGTATATGGGTTAGATTGGGAAAAGAGTTTTAATAGTATCAAATATGTTTTCTCAATAACAATTCCAGAACTATCACCAGGAAGGTATCCGGTTACATATGAAACATCGTTTAGATTAATGGAACGGCAGAGTGATTTTTCTTTAGATCCGTCGGTTGAATACGGATTCTCAGATGAAACAAGTATCATCCTTGTAATACCCGAGTAGTTAGGGGTAATTTGTTTTTTTAAGGATAATAAAAATCAAGGATGTATGCGTCCATAATGCTTGGGTAATGATCTGAACTCAAGTAGGTTGTCATGTTATCAGTCGTTTATGCAATCATATGACCAGCAAATACTTGACGGTCTTCTATCTAAAGATGAAAAACTCACACATGATTTTTTCCATGTGTGGTGTCGTCCTCTTATCTCTTCCCTGATACACAAGATTTTCGACTATCCGGTAGATTATGACGAAATAGTAGACGAACTCTACTTGTTTCTGATGGAAAAAGGTGGAAGGAGGCTCAGGACTTTTCAAGGACGTAGCACCATATATCAATGGCTGAAGTGTGTGGCTACCAGATTCTTCCTGGAAAAACGCGATTCCGGAGAAGTGATAGAAGATGCCTCCTCGGATACTCTATATTCCTTGGAGAATAGTCAGGCTGATTCGGTAGAGGAGGATTCCATTAAAAAAGATGTTCAGAAAATGCTCGGTCTTATGAGGAATCCCCGTTATCGACTTGTAATTCAGCGGCTTTTTCTTGAGGGCTATAGTTATGAGGAATTGTCAAAGGAGTTGAATACTTCTGTTGCGAACCTGTATAATATAAAGAAACGGGCAATGAGTGAATTTACCGTCATAGTACTCAATGAATATGGAAAATAAGAAGCTGATACTCACTGATGATGTCGTTGCAGCGTTTCTGGAGGGAAATGCCACTCCTGAAGAGGCGATTGCAGTTCTACGTGTCGCCCGGAATGACGCTCGCTTCCGTGAGTACTTGTCACTTGCATCACCGCAGGATAGCACTCTTCCAATGTTGTCTATGGCAGCTACTGGAAATAGCGACAATTTATGCAATGTCCGGTGTGAACAGTATGTGCTTCAATGTTTCGGCGTTGAAATCGATGAAGAAACGTTAATCAAGGAAGCACGTTCTGCTGACTGGCTGGAGGATGGGGGCACTCCGCTATTTCGTATAGGTTCACTCTGCTCCCATCACGGGCTATCTGCTACAAGGACATATCATTCTTCCATAGAAGACATAACGGTGGCATTGTCACAGAACTACCAAGTTATTGTGGCAGTAGATGGAGGAGAGGTGGACGGAGATTTGGATTATGAGGCGGCAGAGGATGTATTTGTCGGGAAGAATCCAGACCATGCCCTTGTCGTGCTTTCATGTGGTGACGATATGGTCTGCTATAACCCATACCATGGTGAGATGCCTCAGACAATCTCTATGGACCGTTTTATGGACGCTTGGGATGACTCAAGGAACTATATGGTCAAAATCAATACAAAGGAGGCTGTAGCTCACTCTTACAAGCCATCCCCGTTGGATTTGTCGGACGTCCATTTGCCGGATTCTCTTAGTGAACTTACAGAAGCCATTGCAGAAAATACACATGAGATCTGGTCCAAGAACAGAATGAAAGAAGGATGGACATACGGGCCAGAACGTGATGACAAAGCTCTAAAACATCCTGACCTTCTGCCGTACTCCGATCTTACGGAAGGGGAGAAAGAATATGACAGGGCGACTGCGATGAACGCCATCAAGCTGATTGTGAAACTAGGTTATAAGATTGTCAAGAATGAATAAAATTGAGATTGAAGTCGAATGCCGTAAAAAAGAGGCAGAGTTAATTGAAAAACATTTCCCGAATTTCATTCATGAGGCTGCCATTGAGCAGCCAGAAGTATTGGCGGACGAATATGACGATGGGCTGCCTCACAGGATTGAACAAGAATACCGTGAGTGGTTGTCAAATCTCTGGAACCGCCTTGAACAGAAAGGTGATAGGTCATTTGATGAAATAATGAATTTACATCTCAGCATGTCAATGGTTGATGCTACCTATGTTTCAAACTTAAAGGATGCCGGTGCAGATGCCCGTAAACGAACACTTTGGGAAAAGATTACGAAGACTAACCACGAAGATGTCAGATACTACAAGGGACTTCTGAAACAGTATACTGAGGAGTTGCTTGCCACGATGACAAGAGATTTTATCGGTGACATAGAGGGATAAGCGGACTATCATGGAAGCTTACGAATTCACCCATCCCGACGATGCGGCAGCATTGAAGGCATTGGAATCCATTCCGATTCTTCCCACTATAGTCAAGAAGGTGATGGACATCGGTATTGAGCAGATGACCTATGGGACAAATATGGCCTCAAAGGTTCTGCTCTCTCCGACGCAGTTGCCCAAGTTGTATAATATCCTGCCGCCCATCTGTAATCGTCTTGAAATAAGGGAACCTGCATTTTATCTGGAGATGAATCCGATGCCGAATGCCTATGCTTTTGGAGATACCTATACGGCGATTACAATTACATCCGGTCTTGTTGAGATGCTGACTGAGGACGAACTTACCGCCGTTGTCGCGCATGAATGCGGTCATATCCTCTGTCGTCATATGTTGTACCACACGCTGGCTGCCGTCATCGCAAACGAGGCGATGCGTTCAGAGATTCTCGGAGTACTCGCTGCGCCAATCAAATATGCTTTGCTGTATTGGAACCGCAAGAGTGAGCTCAGCTGTGATAGGGTATCCACGTTCTGCTGCGGACCGGAAGCTACAGTACGGGTGATGTCCCGATTGGCGGGAGGACCGAGGTCAATTACCGAAGAAATCAATCTCGTAGAATTAGCTGAGCAGGCTGATAAGTATGATGCTATATGCAAGGACGGTATGTGGAACAAGACTCTCCAGACACTTGCAGTCATGAACAACGACCATCCTTTTACTTCCGTAAGAGTGCGGGAGACCCTGCGATGGGTTGTTACGGAACAGTACAAGGATTTAAGAGCTAAATATCCTTCTTGTCCTCAGTGCTACCGTGAGATCAGGCCTGGTGCAAAATTCTGTAACCATTGTGGGAAACAATTCTAAACGATAATGATATGAATATAGCTCCATTTCTGGCAAAGGGTTTCATGGAACTAGATAAAGCGATGCAGGGAACCTTAAACGATACCCAGATATCAGGGATAAGCGAGGATATCAGCAAATTTGCATTGGCATCTGCTGTTGCCAGCATGGCAGCAGCCGTCATTCCTGGAGGTGGTGGCATAGCTGCTGCACTTGCCCAGACCGGAATAGTTTGGGGAACTTATGTAAAAATCAATCAGACCATCGGTCTTTCCATGTCCAGAGATACTGCGAAGTTTCTTGGGAACGCCATCATCACAAACATCGTCACCCAATACGGCATGTTGCTGGCGAGCCATGCGGTTGCTGGTATTCTTTCATTGATTCCAGTTGCGGGAAGTACTCTTGCAGCAGCGGCTGAGGGAGCGATAGGATATTGCCTTATCTATGCGGCAGCATATATCTATATCAAACTTATCTCCCGTGTCATCAAACCCGACGGGTCCATTGATGTGTCGGACGAGAACAGTACGAAAGAGATCATATCCGAAATTCTTCAGCGTGAAGATATGAAAGGAGTTATCAAAGAAGGAGCGAAACAGTTCAAGGAGGCCAGAAAGAATGGAGATTTAAAGGCAGCTGTTGACAGGCATACCTGTCCTGCTTGCGGAAGTGAATACCAGAAGGGTGATCACTTCTGCACAATCTGTGGGAAAGATTTAACCGAATAACATACTGTGTTCTGTGGGTATTTCTTGAAGGAGAACGGATATTTTCTGATAACTGCCCGAAATATATACGAAAAGCAGTTTTAGGTTTTTTGATGATTTGTGGTGATAGTTTTCTGGTGTTGTGCCGGTCTTTACATATAACATTAAGAAATCTATCATGAAACCAAATCTAAAATCAATCCTGAACGCCGCCTGGAAGGTGGGCCTGGGACTAATCGGTGCGGGATTCGCCGTTTTCGCGATTCTTATCGCAATTGCCTTCATTGAGAGTCATTTCGGACGTTATGAATGGTGGGACCGCACAATTTCGAAAGATGTGGTGGTGCGGGCTTTCAAGAACAACACCGTCCGCATCTGGAACAAAGCTTCAAAGGAGTACACCACCAAGAAGATCCGGTGGGTATCGGGAGAGCCCTGCAAGGGTGACAGCCTTACCGTGTTCTGCGACAAGGAGGGCAAGCGCGGGTATGTCAATGTCAAGACCGGGGAAATTGTCATTCCGGCCCAGTACAGCAAGGCGTGGAACTTCTCGGAGGGCGTTGCCGGAGTGCTTGGTGCGGACAACCGTATCGGCTTCATTGACAAGGATAACCGGCTGGTCATCGACTATATCATTCCTTTTGAGAAGACTACTGACTATGTCTTCAAAGACGGCTATTGCATTGCAGAGAGCTACGATGACGATGGTCGGCACTATGCAATGTACAGAAAGGATGGCAGCATTGCACTTGATTGGAGCCATAGACGAATCGATAGGCCGGAAAATGGCTATCGCATTGTAGCCAATGATGACGGGTGCTGGCTTCTGGATGGAGAACTGGACAGGGTTTTCCCGGATGCCTATGACGATATTTCATTTGCTGAAGTCAAGGATGGTGTGTATGTGGAGAAAGATCATGTGAAGCGGCTCATCTCGTATGATGGTACCGTCCTGGAGCCGTTTGTCGTTGATAGCACTTGCAGGCTTGAATATGAAGTGTTGAACGAAGATGGAGATACCTATTCCCGGGTGATGGTGGAGGATATTCTATTATACAGGGTTGGGGCATGGGAAGGCCTTATGGATGCCAGAACCGGAAGAATCATTACTCCAGCCATTTATTGGAATATCGAAATGGCATCTAAGGATGTGGTAAGGGCCGAACTTGGATATGGCAATGAGAGTGTCATCCTTGATAAAACAGGCAAAGTGATTAAGTTGTAGTACCTATCAGTTTGTGATATGAGAGCGTATAAATATAATGATACCATAGAAGTGCTTGGCGCTTCATTCAATGGCGTTAAAGAAATGATTGAGTATGCAAGGAAAAAGGAGCCGAAGGATGGTGTGTATGTGGGTGAGGATTCGGATGTTCCCGGTAAAGCGGCATATTCAAGAATCGGCGGGGACAAACTGGTGAAAATCTGCAGTTTGTCCCGGCTTATAGCACTTGGGGCTGACGGGAAATTACATAGAATCTACCTTTTAGACTATTGACAATAAACATTGA
This sequence comes from Candidatus Cryptobacteroides sp., assembly GCA_051870135.1. Lineage (GTDB taxonomy): Bacteria > Bacteroidota > Bacteroidia > Bacteroidales > UBA932 > Cryptobacteroides. The sequence goes on from JBJEBP010000202.1 coordinate 7,483, forward strand.
CAAACTATGTACAACAGAAGCTACACCCCCGAAATCATTTCTCCGGACGGAGGACGACGTTACGACCTGGAGCGCTTCCTTAAAGCGCAGAGTTTCCACTACGAGAATGCATTGCAGGAGATCACGGACGGGCGCAAACGTACTCACTGGATATGGTTCATCTTTCCGCAGCTGGCTGCATTGGGCCATAGTGCCAATGCCAAATATTACGGTATCAGCGGGTTCGACGAGGCGAAGGCTTACTATGAACATCCCGTATTGCGTGCAAGGCTCAGGGAGATAACCATGGCTTTGCTGCAACACCGTGGAGAATCGGCGGTGGATATTCTTGGCGAGATAGATGCCGTAAAGGTACGCTCCTGCATGACACTCTTCGATGCTGTCTCGCCCAATGACATATTCCGGGAAGTGCTGGATGCATTCTATTCCGGCCATACAATTGAGAAATGAGAACAGGTCAGGTGAAAATATGGGCGATGGCGTCCGCCCTGCTGATTATGACAATGCAATCTTGTCATACCGTCCAGGAAACAAGCCTGGAGGCGTCCATTAGATCAATGCTGGCTGATGAAGAGACATATCTTCCCCGCAAGATGGAAGAGGATTCGGCTCTTCTTTATCAGGCTGTCCGGGCCCTGGACAGATACTCGCGGGGAGAACGCCTCTATTATCCGGATAGCCTTGTCCGGGACGCCTTTACCTCTTTCGCTTTTGCGTATGACTGGGATGCGAACCACGCTTCATTCGGTGTGGAAAACTCGATGAAGATACTGTCCGCTTTCCTGAACAAGGCGGCATATTATGCCCGGGATATCAATTATCTAAGCACCTTCGCATCGGCAGACCATCAGATTGGAATACTCGAGTATTCCGTGGTTACATCGCATCATTTTTGCCTGTATGTCATATATCGGGAACACGGTTATTTCCGCGTGAGAATCTTCTCCGAGTTGGAGTCTCCGGCCAGTACCTTGTTCAATGGGTCCTGTGACATTACCAATATCAGGAAAATTGGCCCTGACAATGCTTGTATGTATTTGCTTTCCAGCGAATATCCATTCAGGTTCTCGCATTTGTTATGCTGGTATGACGACTCTGGCAACGCACAATTCTTTGTGCCGGGCAACTACCATATTGTGCAAGATTTCTGGCTGCGTCCTGCTATGTCACATCGGGCGGACGGTGACTGCGAAATTATATTCAACCCGGACAAAATCTGCTGGAATATATGCCGGATGGTCAATGATACCTATGTCCAGATTGAAGGCACATCGACTCTCTATCTCGACCTTGACGGAAAGAAGTCATCGTACCGCATCGAATAGATATCGTCAAGTGTATGATTGTCGGCAGTTCATATAACTTAAAATTAATTGTATATTTGTATGTCGATAAACTTTGATACGATATGTTGTACCCGATAGGCATACAGAATTTTGAGGATTTGCGCAAAAGTGGCTACGTTTATGTAGACAAGACCAG
>JBJEBP010000203.1:0-2217 GCA_051870135.1 Candidatus Cryptobacteroides sp.
AACTGTTCAATTTTCGATGGCAATCACTGTTCAAATTTGGATGGCAGTGGACACACGGGAGATGAGCATCCGTGGGCCGGTCTGATCAACGGGGCTGTGGACGCATTGATTGACTGCGACTTGGCTACAGCGTTCTCCAAATACGAAAAATTGATCCAGGACGATTCGTCGAGAAATGATTTCATCCGCACGGTCACAGGGGGATTGACCCATATCAATGCGGAGCGGCTCGGAAGCCTGCTGGTGGATTTGATTTCCGAACGGCTGGATGACGCTGGGATTGTCATGACTGAGATGCGTGTTGAGGAGGCCCCTGCATTGTCACTGGAATTCTTCAGGAGACGTATTCTTTTGGACTTGAAAGCTCTGGTGGAAAAAATTTCTGTGAAAAACATCGGCGGTTTCTATGAGGCTTTTGACAAGTTTAAGCGTAATCTGCCTGCTCTGGCTCCGTATCTGGAGTTCTCTTCCCGCTTTGGAAAAGACAGCAAAGCCTGCGATGAATGCCGTTCAATGGTTGCAGACTATATCGTGAAGGAGGCATCTGCGATTTACGGCCGTATTGAGTACCTGGCCGGAATTGTTGAGCTCCAGGCTAGCCGGAAACAATGTGCAAGGCTGCTTGATGAGGTCCATACGTTCGCAGTGGAGAAAGTCAGGGATTTGTATTCTGATGACAATTATTCCGACATCATCACGTTTACAATGGACAATCAGTACAGTGACAGCCGCAAGTATGTTGACCACAGTATTGAATACCATAGGAAACATGCAAGATTTACTGTACCGCTCAAAGTGGCTGCGGTGCTGGCAGTTGTAGCTATAATATTATCAATGTGATGAAACATATAACAATTGACTATGGGATAGACCTCGGTACTACCAATTCGGCAATATGCCGGATGGAGCAGGGAAGGCCGGTAATCATCCGCTCTGATGCCGGGATGGAGACAATGCCCTCCTGTGTGTTGTGCAGGAAGGGCGGGGACATGAGCATCGGGCAGTCGGCTTACGACAATCTGGGCCGTGACAAACTCCGTGCATTGAAGAAGCATGCCGCCGCGGCTACCGGCTCCTTCATTGAATTCAAACGATATATGGGCAGCGATATGATATTTGACAATGCCGGCCATCAATGGTCGCCGGAGGAGCTGTCTGCCCAAGTCGTACGTACTTTGTGCTCATTCGTCCCTGATGACCGGGTCAATGCCGCAGTTATCACTGTTCCTGCCAAATTTACTGTCAATCAGAAAGATGCGACCATTGAGGCCGCCCGCTTGGCCGGCATTGACCAAGTCGAGCTCCTGCAGGAACCCATTGCTGCATCGATGGCATACGGGCTGACGGCGGAGGAGAAAAACGGTATCTGGATGGTTTTTGACTTTGGGGGAGGCACGTTGGATGTCGCTCTTGTAAATGTCAGGGACGGTGTAATGCAGGTCTTCGATACGGAAGGGGACAACTATCTCGGAGGCAAGAACCTTGATGAGGCTGTCGTGGCGAAAATCATTCTTCCCCGGCTGGCAAGCAGATTTTCTCTTGACTTGGCCGATGAGGAAAACATCAGCTATCTTTTCGATGCGCTCAAGGTCGAGGCTGAGAAGGTCAAGAACAGGCTGTCCTACAGTGAAAGCGTGTCATTGTATCTCGAGGCCGGGGATTGGGGCGAGGATGAGGACGGGGAGGAGATTGAACTTGAGATGACGATAGGAAGGAAGGAGTTTGAAAAGGCGGTCCAGCCTGTTCTCCAGAAGGCTGTGGATGTCTGCAAGACATTGATGCTCAAGAATGATGTGGATGCCGGCTCCTTGTCGCATCTCATCCTGATAGGAGGACCTACCTGCATTCCGCTTCTTCGCAGGATGCTGAGGGAGCAGGTAACTCCGAATGTGGAGACTTCCATCAATCCGATGACTGCCGTAGCCACCGGGGCCGCAATATATGCCTCTACCATACCTGTCGCTGTCAATGACGATGACCTTGACGATTCGGTCGTAAAACTGGATATTGAATTTGATGCTACGACGGTGGATAAGCGGGTTTATATTCCGGTCAGGACTGGCAACGAAGTCGAGGGCTTGTCCGTGAAACTGATAAGGCGGGCAGACGGGATGGAGAGCGATGATGTCCGCATCGGAGGCCGGGGTGACATTGTGGAAGTCGATCTGCTTCCGGGCCAGCCGAATGTTTTCCGGATTCAGGCGATGGTCGGAGGGG
>JBJEBP010000204.1:0-8885 GCA_051870135.1 Candidatus Cryptobacteroides sp.
GCATCAGCACGAAATCGTCAGGCACTGACGCTCCCCGGCAGGGGTTAGTTCAATAGTATGTGGTTCGGCAACCTCATGGATGTTGGAGAAACTCATTAATTCAAGAGGTGGCCTTCACAATCGTGTTACCCACAAGATGCTGATATCCCCTTTCACCCTTAAGGAAACCGAGTTGTATTTCAGGAGCAGAGACTTCCGTTATGAAAGGACTGAATTGGTAGATTGCTATATGGCAGTAGGAGGTATCGCGTATTATCTCTCGCTGTTTGACAGGGATAAAAGCGTAGCAGAGAACATCAATGACCTGTGCTTCACAAGAGGCGGCGACTTGACCGATGAGTTCAATCGGCTGTATGACTCTCTGTTCAAAAAGTCTGAAAACCATATTGCTGTCATCACTGCACTTGGGGATGCAAGAAAAGGGATGACTCGAAATGAATTGGCAAAGAAAATTAATTTGTCAAACAATGGCAATCTCACCACTTTACTTAAAGAATTGGAAACGTGCGAGTTTATACGCTCGTATCAGCCGTTTGGGAAAGCAAAGAAAGACAAGATGTTCCAGTTGGTTGACCAGTTTTCGTTGTTCTACCTGCATTTTATGAAGGATAAAGCAATATTTCCTAAAGACTTCTGGAAACATAAAATCGGAACTCCGGAGTATTTCACTTGGTCGGGATATGCTTTTGAGACCGTCTGTCTGCATCACATTGAGCAGATTGTGGATGCTCTGGGAATTAGCGGAACGTTTCATACTCCTTGCTGCTGGTCATATAAACCATCGGAGGCGATGAAGAACAATCCGGATGCGGATGAGGATTTGAAGACGGGCGGTCAGATAGATTTGCTGATTGACAGGAACGACAGGACAATTAGTGTGTGTGTGATGAAATATGCCTCAGGTGAATATGAAATTACCAAGGCGTATGCCTCTCTTTTGGAAAAGCGTTTGCGCATTTTCCGGAAGGTAACGAAAACCAGGAAATCCTTTTCCGTTGTTTATGTAACCCCTTTCGGCTTATATGACAATATGTATGCAAGACAGGTGAACAGGCAGGTTACTGCTGATGACCTGTTTTTATAATCTGAAATGCTTGGCCGTTGCAATTCTGCCAATGCGGTTTGTGCAGACGTTGATGGAAACTTGTACAATATGAGGCACCGCTAATTCCCGACTTCAGTACATTTGATTACACAGCTTGAATAAACTCCTTTCAGCTTGAGCTCAAGACCTGTGTTCATAAGGAATCGTCCGGTGAAGGTTTTCCCTTCCCAGGCTTCAGGAGATTCGATTCTGTTGAGTTCCGTGAGGGTGTATTTGGCATCCGGGTCAAGTCCGTCGAAACGGAATACCGGCCAATCCTGCTGGTTTGCGTACTGGCGGAACTTGTAGGCGAAGAATACGGCCTCTGACTTGTCTTCAGCAACGATTATTTCACTTGCGAAGCCGTGGTCCTCATACGGGGAGAGTATTCTGTACAGGTCTCCCTGCTGCACGATAGGGCGGATTTCCTTGTATGTGCTGAATGCATTCTTTGCGAATTTGAATTCCTCTTCATTGAGGTCTGATGGCTTCATCTCCATTCCTAGACGGCCTGTCATCGCTACGTCGAAACGGAATTTGAGTGGCAGGCTCCGGCCTGTCTGATGGTTCGGTGAAGCACTGACGTGCTGCGCCATTGCACAAGTAGGGAAAAACATGGAAGTTCCCCACTGGATGAAGAGACGCTGCTCCGCATCTGTATTGTCGCTTGTCCAGAACTCATCAAAGAAAGGCATCAGCCCGTAATTGATGCGGCCGCCGCCGCTTGCGCAGTTCTGGATTACAAGGTCAGGATATTTCTCGCGGATTCTTTCAAGGGTCTTGATGAGGCCGAGATGATAGTCCACATACAGATGGCTCTGCCTGTCGGCACCCAGGTATGACGAGCCAACGGAGTATACTTCCATATTGCAGTCCCACTTGATGTAATAGGTCTCGGGTGTTTCCGTCATGATGTCATCCACCACCTTGAACACGAAATCCTGGACTGCCGGGTTGCTCATGTCAAGTATGAGTTGTGTGCCCCCGCGTCCGCAGACCAGGTCGCGTCCCGGGTTGCAGATTACCCAGTCAGGATGTTTCTCGTAGAGTTCACTGAGGGTATTTGTCATTTCAGGTTCAATCCAGATGCCCCATTTGAGGCCTCTTTCTTCAGCGGCTTTCTGCAGGGACGGCACCCCGTCAGGCAGTTTTTCCCTGTCTGTCACCCAGTCACCCAAGGCGCAGTTGTCGACGCTTCGCTTGTATTTTCCGCCGAACCAGCCGTCATCCATTACGAAGAGTTCTCCGCCGAGAGCCTGGACTCCATCCATCATTTTCTCCATCCCGTCCTGGTTCACATTGAGATACACGCCTTCCCAGGAGTTGAGCAGGGTTTTGCGCAGAGCCTGTCCGTTATGGATTTTGCCGTCCAATCTGGCCCATCTGTGGTAGTTCCTGCTGACGCCGCCTTTGCCTTCATTGGAATAAACCATTGCAAGGGCAGGGGTGGTGAAACTTTCTCCTTTCCCAAGAGTGTAACGGCTTCCCGTCTCGTTGATTCCGCACACGAGGTAATGGTAGGACTCGAAATTCGTATTGACCGTCATCTTGAAATTGCCGCTCCAGCACAGCACGGCTCCCACTGTCCGGCCGCTGCTCTCTTTCGGCTTGCCGTCCAGAGAGAGCATTATGTTAGGACGGTTCAGGAATGCATTCTTCGGGCAGGCGATATCGCTGACTTCGAATACGCCTTTGTTGAGCGGCTCTTCTGTCAGATATCCTTCGGATGCCCATTTTCCGTGAATATGGCTCACCCAGACATCTCCCTGGCGGAAAGGCAGGGCTGCGCTGGCGAACTTCTCAAGTGTTACCGGCTTCTTTTCCCCGTTCCGTATAACGGTCCACATTTCCAGGACGTCGCAGTTGTCGTATGTCCGGTAGCAGAGGTCCACTTCGAAATTGTGCTTGCTGTCTTTAGTGGTGATTACCCAGTCGTGCATCCCGTCTTTCTCATTGTAGCTGTCGCTGACATAGCGGAGGTCTGTTCCCAGGTCGCCGTCCGAATGCACCACGCTCAGCGCAATGGAATTGAAAAACTCTTTGCCGTAGCCGAAGCAAGGATAGGCCGGTGTCTTGCGGATCTGCGCATTCACTGCCTGTGAGGCATCTTCAATGCGGTCTCCATAATACTGTACATAAACTGCCTCGTCCTGCTCTGCCGTCAGGAGCAGAGTGGTGTTGGGCGTGTTGACAATTATGTTTTTGGCACCGGCATTAAGCGCTGCGGCGGCGACGATGATGGTTAAAAGGATGCGTTTCATATTCTGTGCTATTAATCTTCGGAAGAGTGTGCCGGGTATCGGCTTCTTACACCGGGTAAAGTTAGGAATTATTTTGATTCTGACATGTGCTTTCCCCATTTTTTCCCATATAATGGAGTCAGAAAAGCTTCTTGACCAGCTCGTCCATTTTCTTGCGCAGTTTCAACACCTCCTGCCCGGCATCTGTGATGATGTACATCTTTCTTCTGGTGTCCGTCTCCGCAACTTCGCCGCTCGGGGCTATCCAACCTTTTTCGAGAAGATTCGAAATGGCACCATAAAGAGTTCCGGCGGAGAGGATCAACCGCCCTTTGCTCAATGCCGATGTCCGCTGCATTATGCCGTAGCCGTGCATCGGCTCCTGCAATGCAAGAAAATATTGAAAAAACTGCTGTAAAAAAAGTCTTTAGTGCTTTTTGCAAATTCCATAATTGTAGTAACTTCGCAAAGTTGTCATAACGAAAACATAATGAAAAAGCTACTGTATTCTTTGCTGGTCCTTCTTTTTATTGGAGCAGGCATTTTCATCTATGGCGGATGGAAACTCTTCGGAGATGAAATCAATGCCATCCGGAGCCTCAAGATGCTTGATGAGGGCATTTACACATTCACTTTCAAGGGTGATTACGGATTCAAGGGATTTCTTGAGCAGGGAGGTGCCAAGACCGATGCGGAAACGGCACTTTACATCGCGGAGTTCCTTTCCAAGGGATATATGAAGATGCCGGTGTCAGAGGACCTTGCCGTCAAGGCAGGCTGTACCTCTTTTCAGGGGGATGGTGTTTTCGCCCGCAATTTTGATTTCGAGGATGCCGGGCAGAATATGGTGATAGTCAAGACTGAACCGGATGATGGATATAAGTCAATATCCACCAGTACGTTCGCCTTTCTTGGCAACGGCCCCGACTGGCACCCGATAGCGGGGATGGACGGTTTCATGGCATTGGCCACAGCCTATATTCCTCTTGACGGAATGAACGAAAAGGGGGTCTGTGTCGCTGACCTGATTGAAATGGATGGCGATGCGGCTTGCGTTGATACGGAAAAGCCTGACCTTACCATTGTCGGGGCAATCCGGCTCGTTCTTGATTACGCCGCATCGGTGGAGGAGGCCGTCGAACTGCTGTCAAAGTATGATGTCCATCCTTCTATCGGCCAGGCGCACCATCTTGCGATAGCCGATGCTGGCAATTCTGTCGTGGTGGAGTGGAAAGGCGGGGTGATGCACGTCACACCTGCCCCGGTTGTAACGAATCATTGTCTGTGGGAGGACCGTGAACACCCGATGACGGCCGAGTCCCACAACAGGATGAGCCGCATCGGCGGTCTCCGTCCCGTTGATAACCGCAGTGCGGAGGACGCTGCCAGGCAGGCATCTTACGACAATTTCACTTTGTGGTCAGTGATTTACGACAGGACTTCCGGTAGCGGGACCTGGTATCTCCGCTGCCGCTGGGACAATCCTATTGCATTGTCGTTATGATGAAAGAGCTGATCGGCCATTCGTGTCTAACCTTGGAAAAACGGACAAAAAGTTAGCTAAGTATCTTGGAAAAATGGACATAAATACGTATTTTCGCCTTGGAAAACCGGATTCAAGATGTTGACAAGAAAAATAGACACTGAGATTGACGCCTTCTACGAGAGCAGCAAGATGGCATTGATGCTTACAGGGGCACGGCAAGTCGGGAAAACCAACGCTTTCCGAAGACTGGCAAAAAGAAAGTTTGAGAATTACGTTGAAATCAATTTTATCGAGACGCCTGAAGCCAAACGGATATTCGAAGGGACACAAAACGCAAAGGAAATTTTACTCCGTCTTTCAGCATTTACAGACAGGCCTATTGTAAATGGAAAAACTCTTGTACTTCTCGATGAGGTACAGCGCTGCCCTGACTGTGTAACAAAGATTAAGTTTCTGGTGGATGAGGGTAGTTGTAGATATGGTCTCACCGGCTCACTTTTGGGTGTTGAGCTAGGTGACCTTAGAACACAGACGAATGATAATCAGGACGAAGCCTCCGAGCCTGTGGGGTATATGGATATCAAGACTATGTATCCGCTGGATTTTGAAGAGTTTGCCGAGGCCGTAGGGGTATCTTCAAATATTATAGAGCATATTCGAAGATGCTTCGATACCGTCACCCCTGTGGATTCTATTGTTCACGAACAATTAATGAGGGTCTTCAGGCTTTACCTGATTGTAGGCGGAATGCCTGCCGCAGTATGGAAATATATCCAAACAAACAATCTTCAGAGTGTAGCTATAGAACAGGCAGCAATATTGAATCTTTATAAGAAAGACATTTCCCAATATGACCCGGACCGGAAATTATATCTGGATGAAATATTCGAGTTGATTCCTTCGGAACTGAATTCAAAGAACAAACGGTTCATACTTAAGGAGTTGAACAAGAACATCAAATTTCAGAGATATGAAAACAGCTTCCTTTGGATGAAGAGCGCAGGAGTTGCCATACCGGTATATAACGTTGAGGAACCACGAATTCCTCTTCTCCTCAACAAACAACGGAACCTGTTCAAATTGTTCCAGAACGATGTAGGACTCTTGTCTTACCAATATTCCGACGGGATTCAGTTCAAGATTCTGAGCGGAGAAGTGAACACCAATTATGGTGCTATATATGAGAATGTTGTCGCCCAGGAACTCTCTGCAAAAGGATTTGAGCATCTGTATTATTTCAACAGCAAAAAGCAGGGCGAGGTGGATTTCGTCATTGAAACAGGAGATGGGGAGACACTTCCAATAGAAGTAAAATCAGGTAAGGATTACGAATACCATCACGCCCTGGCCAATATTATGGACAATCCGGAATACAATCTGAAAAAGGCGCTAATCCTCTGCAATGACAATGTTTCCATCCAAGGGAAAAAGATATATCTTCCTGTTTATATGGCAACTTTCATCAGACGGAAGAAGGATATTCCTGAAATCTACGGACTTGACATTCCCGACATAATGCAGGGCAAATCCTGATTATTTATCAATATTGTTTACAGATCTTTTTGTTCTTTTTGCGAAAATCCGTTGCGGTATTAACTTGAGTGCCCGCATAATGCACCTCCTCAAAAAGTACAATGTAGGAGCGATAAAAGTACAATGTAGGAGCGATAACCTAAAATGGAAGAAATAAACTGAATAAAGAAAATGACACCAAAAAGACATTCTCAAATCTTGGCGGCTGCCCTGACCCTGGTCGCACTGATTGCAACGTCCTGCTCGCACAAGAACCAGGCTGAAATGGATTCCTTCATCAATGACCTGATGTCCCGCATGACACTCGAGGAGAAACTCGGGCAGATGAATCTTCCGTCTGTCCCGAACACTTCAGTGGTTACCGGGAATCAGCAATGCGAAAATGTCTTGGAAGACATCAGGGCAGGAAAGGTCGGGGCCATCCTGAATACATACGGGTATGAGAATGTCCTTTTGTACCAGAAAACTGCCGTGGAGGAGTCCCGTCTGGGTATTCCGCTTCTTGTCGGCCTGGACGTGATACATGGCCACGAGACAGTGTTCCCGATTCCATTGGGACTGGCCTGCTCGTGGAGTCCTGAGGACGTATGCCTGGGAGCAAGGATTGCCGCGAGTGAGGCAACGGCCGACGGCATCAACTGGACCTTCAATCCGATGGTTGACATTGCCCGTGACCCGAGATGGGGACGTTGTGCCGAAGGCTTCGGTGAGGACCCGTATCTGGGAAGCCTTTATGCCCGTGCCATGGTGCGGGGCTACCAGGGGGACGGCTCTTTCTCAGGCGACAGCAATATGCTGGCCTGCCTGAAGCATTTCGCCCTGTATGGCGCATCCGAGTCCGGCAGGGACTACCGTGAGGTTGATATGAGCCCTGCACGTATGTACAATGAATATTTCCCTCCGTACAAGGCTGCCGTCGAGGAAGGAGTCGCTTCGGTGATGACATCTTTCAATGACCTTAACGGCTGTCCGTCCACTGCGAACAGGTGGCTTCTCACAGAAGTTCTGCGGAATCAATGGGGATTTGAAGGTTTTGTCGTTTCCGACTACAATGCCGTCGGGGAACTGGTCAATCACAGGGCTGCGGGGTCCAAAACAGAAGCGGCCGTGATGTCGCTGAATGCCGGTCTGGATATGGATATGGTGACTGCCGGCTGCCTGACGCTTGACAAGGCCCTTGAAAGGGGTGAGGTCAGCATTAAGCAGATTGATGCAGCCTGCCGCCGCATTCTCGAGGCAAAATGGAAACTTGGCCTGTTCCGTGACCCGTACAAATATCTTGACCCATCCCGGAAACAAAGGATTTACACAGAAGAGAACCGTGCCGAGGCACGCAGGATAGCCGCCTCCACTTTCGTGCTTCTGAAGAACGGACAGGCTGGCGGCAAGCAGCTGCTTCCTCTCGGCAAGAATTTGAAACTGGCGTTGGTCGGTCCGCTTGCGGATGTAGGCGGACAGTATCAGGGATGTTGGACTGTCGTTGCCAGGGAAGACTATCCATCCCTGCTTGATGAGATGCGGAAGATGGACGGAATAAGTCTCCGTTATGCAAAGGGCTGCAATATTCTCGAAGATGAGAAACTGGAAAGACTTGTCTCGCCCGGGAATACTTCCCGTTGGGACAGCCGTCCTCTTGATGCAATGATATCCGAGGCTGTGGCAGCGGCCCGGAATTCGGATGTGGTGGTTGCCGCAATGGGAGAGGCCGCGAATATGAGCGGAGAATCCGGTTCACGTACCGACATTGGCCTTCCTGAATGTCAGGAAAAGCTGCTCAAGGCATTGCAGGCTACCGGGAAACCGATAGTGCTGGTACTTTTCTCAGGCCGTCCGTTGACGTTATCCTGGGAGAATGAGAATATGACCGCCATCCTGGAAACCTGGTTCGGCGGATCCGAGGCGGCCGGCGCAATAACGGATGTGCTTTTCGGCAAGGTTAACCCGTCTGGCAAGCTGACAATGTCTTTCCCGTACAATGTGGGCCAGATTCCTGTGTATTACAATATGAAGAATACCGGCCGCGATGCTTATAGTGAAAAGTACTGCAGGTTTGCAAGCAATTGGATGGATTGCCCTAACGAGCCTCTCTATCCTTTCGGTTACGGATTGAGCTATACAAGTTTCGAGTTTTCTACGGTTTCGCTTTCGGATTCTGTCTTGACAGTAGATCGTCCTGTAAAGGCAAAGGTAACTGTCAGCAATACAGGTAATTATGATGGATATGAAGTCGTGCAGCTCTATATCCGCGATGTGGTGTCATCAGAAACACGGCCGGCAAAGGAACTCAAAGGTTTCAGAAAGATTTTCATCAAGGCCGGAGAGAGTGCCGAGGTTGAATTTGACATTACCCCGGAAATGCTTGGCTGGTATTCGGTTGACCAATACAATCTTGCCGGCTCTTCCAAACCGCTGGCCGCAAGATTCGTTGTGGAACCGGGAGACTTCGACATAATGATAGGGCCGGACAGCCGCAACGTGCAGGAGGCCAGGGTGAGATTGCCGTAATCACTTTGAGTCTGCTATGAGCAATGATGAATTCCCG
>JBJEBP010000205.1:0-2205 GCA_051870135.1 Candidatus Cryptobacteroides sp.
TATGAAACAGTACGAGACCGTTTTCATTGCAACTCCCGTTTTGTCTGAGGCCCAGATGAAGGAAGCGGTTGCCAAGTACGTGGACTACATCACCAAGAAAGGTGGTGAGATCGTGTACGAAGAGGACTGGGGACTCAGGCAGCTCGCCTACCCTATCCAGCACAAGACATCAGGATTCTATCACCTGATCGAGTTCAAGGCTGAGCCATCACTCATTGCCTCACTCGAGACACAGTATCACCGTGACGAGAGGATCATCAGATACCTCACAGTCGCTCTCGACAAGGATGCAGCAGCATACGCCGAGAAGAGAAGGGCTAACAAGCAGGCAAAGGCAGCCGCCCAGGCAGCCGAGGCCCAGAAATAATCATGGAGGAACAGACTATGGCACAGACAAACAACGCACAGAACAGCGAAATCCGCTACCTGAACCCTCCTACAGTAGAGGTTAGAAAGAAGAAATACTGCCGTTTCAAGAGGGCCGGTATCAAGTATGTTGACTACAAGGATCCTGAGTTCCTCAAGAAGTTCCTCAACGAGCAGGGAAAGATTCTCCCTCGCCGCATCACCGGAACCTCTCTGAAGTTCCAGAGAAAGGTGGCCCAGGCAGTCAAGAGGGCTCGTTCCCTCGCACTCCTCCCATACGTTACAGACCTTCTTAAATAATTAGGAGACAGCTATATGGAAATCATTTTGAAGAAAGAAGTGGCCAATCTCGGTCACGCAGATGATGTCGTAAAGGTAAAGGCCGGTTACGCTCTTAATTATCTCATCCCTCAGGGCTTCGCAATTCTCGCTACTGAGTCTGCAAAGAAGCAGCATGCCGAGACTCTCCGCCAGAGGGCACACAAGGAGGCCAAGTTCGTTGCCGACGCAGAGGCTCTCGCAGCAAAGATCAGCGAGGTACTTGTAAAGGTATCCGCCAAGGTCAGCGAGAACGGCAAGATTTATGGTTCCGTTACTACAGCCCAGCTTTCAGAGGCTCTCGCAGCAGCTGGAATCGAGGTTGACAAGAAGGATATTACCATCACCTCTTCTGAGGTCAAGGAGCTCGGACAGTACGAGGCTGAGGTCAAGTGCTACAAGAGCATCAAGGGTGCCTTCAAATTCGAAGTTGTGGCTGAATAATATCAGCTTATCCGATAAGACTGGCTGGCCGCAAGGTCAGCCAATTTTTATGGAATAAATTTCCATTGTAACAAAAACACATTCCGGTATGTTCAAATCATTTTACGGTTTCCAGATGGTGGAAACCTACCACGAGTGGAAAAAGAATCACAGGACCAAAGACAAGACCGTATCGAGGGCTATCAGGCTGGCAATCGCAACCATCATTCCCCTGATTCTCTGGCTGTTGCCAACCTCGGCATTCGGCATTGACGGGCTCACCGTGATAGAGCAGAGAACCATCTCAATCTTCGTATTTGCTATCCTGATGTGGGTGTTCGAAGCCGTTCCGGCCTGGACAACATCCATGGTTGTGGTCGTGCTGCTGCTCTTCACGACATCGAACAGCAGTCTCTGGTTCTTCAGGGAAGGATATTACACCAATGCACTTGGAACCGCAATCAACTACAAGTCGATTCTCCATTGCTTCGCCGACCCGATAATCATGCTCTTCATCGGAGGATTCGTGCTCGCAATCGCCGCTACCAAGAGCGGACTTGACCTCATGCTTGCCAAATCACTCCTGAAGCCGTTCGGAACCCAGTCAAGATTCGTGCTCCTCGGATTCATCCTAGTGACAGCCGTATTCTCAATGTTCCTCAGCAACACTGCTACGGCAGCGATGATGCTTACATTCCTCACCCCTGTCCTCAAGTCTCTACCGGCTGACGGAAAGGGAAAGGTTGCACTTGCGCTCGCAATTCCTATCGCAGCCAACATCGGCGGTATCGGAACACCTATCGGAACCCCTCCGAACGCAATCGCATTGAAATATCTCAATGACCCGATGGGAATGAACATGAACATCGGCTTCGGACAGTGGATGGCATTCATGACCCCATTTGCAATCCTTCTCCTCTTCATCGCCTGGGTTATTCTTCTCAAGGTGTTCCCTTTCAAGCAGAAGACCATTGAGCTGAAGATTGAAGGCGATCACGAGAGGACATGGAGAGATTACGTGGTATATGTGACATTCGCCATCACCGTCCTCCTCTGGATGACCGACAAGTTCACCGGAGTCAACTCCAATGTCGTGGC
>JBJEBP010000206.1:0-8754 GCA_051870135.1 Candidatus Cryptobacteroides sp.
CCTCTACGGTTCTGCGCTGTATCGTCACCAATACACCGCCACCGCTTTCCTCTACCGTCGGCACAGGAAGTCCAGCCTTCTCAAACTCTTCACGTATTTTCTTGTAACCGCGCCCCCAAGTCTCAATAAATCCTGCCTTGTAGAATGCGGAAGCGATGTTGCGGTTGCGTGGATAAGAGGTATGCTTCTTCATCAAGTCGGCAGGCGTGAGTTCTTCTGGCAGGAGATACATTACTCCCGGTGTCACGTGGAATGTCCCCAAAATGGCTCGTTTTCGGGACAAAAGCCGTTCAAAATGCATTTTGTCCCCAAATTGGACCTTTCCGGGGACATTTTACGTGAATGCTTTAAATACAACTGCACTACGATTTCGCTCTGTCACGTGCGTCGGTGACATTCAGGTCGGCGCACCCTCCACGTTGAAGGCACTTTTCGTGGATGGTGCGGTTTCCAAAGTGGCACCTTCCACGCTGAGGGTGCTTTTCGTGGATGGTGTCAATGTCAAATGGTCGCACCATCCTCGCCGAAGACAGTAACAAAGCCGGCGGAGCGAGACTTAGATAAAGCGAACTTTAGACGGGGCGAGATTTAGGAGGAACTTGCACAGACGGCTTTGAGCTGCCGTTGAACGTTGTCTGCCACATTCAGATTCGTAAACTGATTATCAGTATAATTTTGGTAAATGATAAAAATCACTACCTTTGCAAAGTTGTCCGTATTACCGGGATGACCCTTGGCTGAAGCGGGACTGAAAACCACATAGGAATTATGAGAAAATACTTAGCATTGCTTGCGGCCGTCCTTGTTCTTGGGGCCTGCATACCTGATGTCATAAAACCGGCTGATATTTCCGGGGAAACAGAGACTCCTGGGGACAATCCCACAGGGGACCCTTCGGATAATCCGGGCGAGGACCCGTCTGACAACCCTGGGGACAATCCCGGAGACAATCCGGGCGAGGACCCGGTCAACCCCGGTATTACCGACGAGGGTATCAAGTATGTCTGGGACGAGAGCGTAATCCCGGAAATCACGGTAAACATAACCAAGGACCAGTGGAACGCCTTTCTCGCAAGATACGATGAGTATCCACAGAATGCCGATTATTTCCACGCCGATTTCACATACAAGAAAGGGGAGGAAATCATCAAGATTCAGGATGGTGGCATCAGGCTGAGGGGCAATACCTCAAGGCGTCGTCCGGAAGGCAATGGCGGTCAGGTGCACGAGGCCGGGAACACTGACTGGCACCATTGCCATTTTGCATTGAACTTCCGTAAATACAATAAGGATAAGCAGCACACTGTCAAGGGAATACGCAAGGTGAACCTGAAATGGTTCAAGGATGACCCGAACTATGTCAGGGAACTTTTCTGCTACGACCTTTTCCGCCGTTATGGTGTCTGGACCGGTGCACACGATGTTTACTGCCGTCTCTGGATTCACGTCGAGGGGGATGCTAAACCTGCATATTACGGTGTGTACCAGATGATTGAGCCGATTGACGACAAGTTTGTGGAGAGAAGGTTGCCGGGAATGTTCGAGAGCGCAGACGGTTATCTCTGGAAGTGCTGCAACAATGGCAATATGGCCGATCTTGACGGGCTGGACGGGGATTGGGCCGTGGATACCGACAACGGGCAGAACTATACTTACGAATACAAGGGTTCTGTGGAGACCTTCGAGGCGGCCAAGGCCCAGTTCCAGGACTTTATCCAGAAACTGTCAGGCAAGTCAGATGAGAGTTTCTACAAGTGGATCAAGGAAGTCTGCGATGTGGAACTCCTGCTCAAGACATACGTTGTCAATGTTGCCGTGGGAATGTGGGACGACCATTGGGTCAACGGCAACAATTTCTATCTCTATTTCAATTCCACCGACCTCTACGATTACAAGGTTTTCTTCATCCCTTACGACTACGACAATACTCTCGGCACGAGCGGAATCATTGACGCAGGCCGCCAGGACCCATACAATTGGGGCGACAAGGGCCTGCTGATGAAGAGATTGATGAAGTTCCCGGAGTTCCGCAAGATTTACAAGAATGGCCTGCTCGAACTCATTGACCCGGCCAACGGTTACTTTGACATTGACTCCGGCATTTCCCGAATCACAGCCTGGCAGAACAGCATCAGGGAGTATGTGGCCAATGATACCGGCGAGGACAACAACATATACGACGAACCCGCCGGATGGGGTAATCACGGGGAATACCGTCTCCTCCAGCGGGGTTCAAACAATTTCTTCACTGTCAAGGCCGATGCCATCAGGGCGATGGGCGACTAGCTTCGTCTCCTGTCATCCCGAACAGACTCTGTTTCCTGTCATCTCGACCGGGCGAAGCGAGTGGAGAGATCTACATATAAACAATTATCTGCCAGAGCATAAGCCCGCAGCAAAGCAACTTCGCTCCGGTGCCGCAGATGAAGCCTGCGAATGCTCCCAGAGCAGACTTGGTGGAAGACCACAAATCCTTGTCCGCGAATACCAGTTCCGCGATGAATGCTCCGAGAAGGGTTCCGACTATCAGTCCGATAGGCGGAACGAACATTCCCACGATGAGTCCTATCGCGGCACCCCAGCCGGCATATTTGCTGCCACCCGTAAGCTTGGTGAACCAAAGAGGAACCACGTAGTCAAGCACTGTGACAGCCGTAGTCACGCCAAGCCAAATCAGCAATGTGGATGTACTCATCGGCTCGCCTGCCCCGTTGGTTCCGCCCCAGATATACATTATGAGCATGCCAATCCAGGCAATGGGCGGTCCCGGAAGTGCCGGGACCACGCTGCCTATTATTCCGATCAGGCCGGCTATTACGGCCAAGATACCGAAAACTACTTCCATTATTTCCTGTCCTCCTCCATTGCTGCTTCGACCTCGTCAGGTGTGATAGGGAGCCTTTGCGCACCCAGTCTCCTTGCTCCGTCGGCAGTCACCAGGACATCATCCTCCAGCCTGATTCCGCCGAAGTCACGATAACCATCGAGCCTGTCGTAGTTCACGAAGCCGTGGTCTGTCTTCTCAGCCTTCCACTGGTCAATGAGCGCAGGAATGAAGTAGATACCCGGCTCGTCTGTGATGACGTGTCCCGGAACAAGCCTTCTGGCCATCCTGAGGCTTCCGAGACCGAGCTGTGAAGCCCGCTTCTGGTCCTCGTCGTAGCCTACAAGGTCCTCATTGAGGTCTTCCATGTCGTGAACGTCCATTCCCATATTGTGTCCGAGGCCGTGAGGCATGAAGAGGCCTGCGATTCCGGCTTCGACCATATTGTCAATGTTGCCCCTGACGAGATCCAGGGCGCGGAGCTCCTCGAGCATCAGCCTTACAGTCTTGAGATGCACTTCACGGTAGGTTGTGCCCGGCTTGGTAAGTTCGAATGCGAGATTGTTGCAGTCGCAGACAATCTGGTAGATTTCCCTCTGCTTCTGGGTGAACTTTCCGCCTGTAGGGTAGGTTCTCGTAAAGTCGGAAGCATAGTGCATATTGTTCTCGGCACCGGCGTCGATAACCATCAGCTTGCCCGGCTCAATAATCTTGTCGTGGGTGTGGTTGTGCAATGTCTCACCGTGCTGTGTCAGGATAATCGGGAATGACGGCCCCCAGCCTTTGCTGAGGGTAACACCTTCCATAATGCCGACAATCTCCTGCTCTACAATGCCAGGAACAATATTCCTGCGTCCTGCTGAATGCATTTCGAAGCCGAGATTTCCCGCGTCATCCAGCTGTTCAATCTCGCATTCTTCCTTGATAAGGCGCATTGAGATGATGGCCTTGGTGAGAGCCTCGGAATACTTGTCGTCCACCTCGGCAGGCTTGCAGTCAATCAACTCGGAGATTTTGATTTTGTTGTAATATCTTGAAGGACGGATGTAATGAACCTTCCTTCCTGCCGCAATAGCCTTGGCAACTACAGCGTTCAATGCTCCGTAAGGTGCTGATTCAGCGACACCTACGCTTTCGGCCACGGACTGTACGCTTGGCTGTGGTCCCATCCAGATGATGTCCCCGATTTCGAAGTCGTCGGCGTAGATTGTCTCCCTGCCCTCGTCAAAATCCAGGACTGCGGCATACAGAGGCTGGTCAATGCCGAAGTAGTAGAGCCAGGTGCTGTCCTGACGGTACTTGAAACAATTGTCCCTGTACTGGGCCGGAGCTTCGGCATTGCCGATGAAAATTGCGATACCTCTCTGGCCTTCCGGTGCGGTGGCGGACATTTTCTCCATCAATGTCCTGCGCCTGTTGATGTAGATGTTTTTGCTGAACATATCAATGCATCCTAATGTCAATGTCCTCCATATAGATATTCCTGTTGGGCTTCGGAGAGGACGTCTATCCTGATGCCCCAGTCGGCCAGCTTCCTGCGGGCCACTTCTTTGTCAATGCTTTCAGGCACGGCGTTGAGCATTTTTCCGTGTTCCCGGGGGATGCGGGCGGCATTCTCCACGAGATATCTTGCGCTCAGGGCCTGTATTGCGAACGACATGTCCATTATCTCTGCCGGATGTCCGTCCCCGGCTGCAAGGTTCACGAGCCTGCCTTCCGCGAGAATGTAAATGGTTCTGCCGTTGTCAAGTCTGTATGCTTCAATGTTATTTCTCGCAGGTGAATGCGAAACGGCGATTTCAGCCAGCCTGGCCACTGCCACCTCCACATCGAAATGTCCTGCGTTGCAGCAGATTGCGCCGTCCTTCATCTTCCGGAAATGATTTTCGCAGATTACGTCCCTGCAGCCCGTCACGGTCACGAAGATATCTCCGCATTCCGCCGCTTCGTCCATGCCCATCACCTTGAATCCGTCCATTACGGCCTCCATTGCCCTGACCGGATCGATTTCAGTGACAATGACATCGGCTCCGAGACCTTTCGCCCTCATTGCCACACCCTTGCCGCACCATCCGTAACCGGCCACCACGACATTCTTTCCGGCCACAATGAGGTTGGTGGTCCTGTTGATGCCGTCCCAGACGGACTGCCCGGTGCCGTAGCGGTTGTCGAAAAGATGCTTGCAGTCGGCGTTGTTGACAAGCATCATCGGGAATTCGAGTTTGCCTGCCTTGTCCATCGCCTCAAGCCTGAGAATGCCGGTAGTGGTCTCCTCGCATCCTCCTATCACATTGGGTATCAATTCCCTGTACTCTGTGTGTATCATATTCACGAGGTCGCCGCCATCGTCAATGATGATGTCAGGTCCGGCCGCGATGACCTTGCGTATCCCGTCCATATATTCCTCTGCCGTGGCCCCGTGGACTGCGAACACATTCAGCCCCTCGTGTACTAATGCGGCGGCAATGTCATCCTGCGTGGAGAGAGGATTGCTGCCGGTGATGTACATCTCCGCCCCGCCTGCCGCCAGCACTTCGCAGAGATGGGCAGTCTTGGCCTCAAGGTGGACGGACAATGCTATCTTCTTGCCCGTGAACGGTTTATCCTTGCGGAATTCTGCCTCAAGCCCGTCGAGCAGGGGCATATGTCTCCTGACCCATTCGATCTTCAATTCTCCATCTTTCCAGAGTTCGGGATTTCTTATTTCGCTTTTCATTGTATTTTCAATTTCCGGTTTAACCCCGTCAAGATACGAAAAATTCCTGAATATTCAATACATTTTCATTCAACTGTGTTCCACGAAACCCAATGTGGCGGCGCTGATTGATACTCCGTTGCCGAATTGGCTTTGGATGGAAGAGCAGCAGGCTGCTATTGTCGCACCGGTGGTGAAGACATCGTCCACAATGAGGAAATGCCGTTTCCGGCCGTATTCCGGCGCTTCTTCATTGAGGTATCTGCCCTTGATCCTGAATGCTCCGGAGACATTGAGGGATTTTTCACTGTTGAGGAGTTTCGTCTGCGTGCTTGTCTTCCTTGCCCGGAAGAGGATGTCGGTCCGCATTTCAGCGCCGAGCCTCGCGGCAATGGAGGAAGCAATGACTTCCGCCTGGTTATAGCCTCTGCTCCAAAGCCTTGACCAATGCAATGGAACCGGAATTACGGTATCAATGTCCTTGAAGTTTCCCGACTCCGCCAGGAATTGCCCCAGAAGATTGCCGTAGAACCTGCCGACGGGGCGATCTCCCTTGTACTTCACCTTCTGCGGTATCCTCTTGTATCCGGCCTCCGACTTGTAGTAGAACAATGCTGCCGCCCTGATCCGGAGCATCCGTTCCGGAGGCGGGTCCCCATCCTTCAGACTCCTTGTCAAGTTTCTCTGTATCAATGCGTTCAGTTTGTCAGACATGGGGTTTGCCGGATTGTCCCAAAAATGTGTGAGAGGAAGGTCCGCCTCGCAGTAGATGCAGAGATGCCGCTCGCCCTGCAGGAGCTGTTTGCCGCAGACTGCGCATTCCCGTGGTATCAGCAGGTCTCCCAGTCTTCCCGCCGTCTTTTCCAATTCTTCCAATATCATAGGTGCCGTTTTTTGTCATTGACATATTCCTTTCCGGACAGTTCCGGCAAAGAAACCGGATGCGCGGCTCATTTTATTTAAGATTCATATAAATGTGGCGTGAATTCCGTATTTGTGGCGGAAAAAATGTTAAATTTGTACAAATCTTCAGACATGCACATCGGAATAGCAGGAAATATTGGTAGCGGCAAGACTACATTGACCCGTATGCTTTCAGAGCATTACGGGTGGACACCGAAGTATGAGTCGGTGACATACAATCCTTATCTCGAGGACTACTACAAGGATATCAAGCGCTGGTCCTTCAACCTGGAGGTGTATTTTCTCCAGCAGCGTTTCAAGGATGTCCTGGAGATTGCCAGCTCCAATGATGTGATAATCCAGGACCGGACAATTTTC
This sequence comes from Candidatus Cryptobacteroides sp., assembly GCA_051870135.1. Taxonomy (GTDB): domain Bacteria; phylum Bacteroidota; class Bacteroidia; order Bacteroidales; family UBA932; genus Cryptobacteroides. Next base: position 6,801 of record JBJEBP010000206.1, read on the forward strand.
GAGGGAGTTTATATTTTCGTGGCCAACAACAAGGCAATGGGCAATCTTTCGGACCGTGATTACGAGACATATATGGACCTGTTCAAGCTGATGATGTCATTGGTCAAGGCTCCCGACCTGCTGATTTATCTACGGAGTTCAGTCCCGCATCTGGTTTCCCAAATCCAGAAGCGCGGCCGTGAATATGAGAAGAGCATTGAACTGGACTATCTCGAAGGTCTCAACAACAGATACGAGCAATGGATTTCCGAATATCCCGGCCGGGTCCTGACTATCGATGCCGACGGCCTGGATTTCCAGAACCGTCCGGAGGATTTCGCCCTGATTACCGACAAGATTGACTCGGAACTTTTCGGACTGTTCTAGCTGCCTGCGGCCGGGCCGTGTCAGCATTCCGTTTAAATCTGCATTGTCCTTCCCGGCGTGTTCCACGCCCTTCCTCATGTTTTTATGTCCTTCCCGGCTTGACAACTTTACGCCCTTCCCGGCTTGACGATTTCACGTCATTCCCGGCGTGACCGGGAATCTCTCGCCATTCATGAACAAAGAAAATCATTTCGTGCAAAACACCGGACAGAGGTATACCAGCCACAGATAGTTGTGGGCAGTGGGCTTTTGTCTGGTGCCGTCATCTTGAACGCACTAGACAGAAGGGGTATTGTTATGCATATCTGAGGCTAATGGTGCTTTGTCAGGTGTTTTGCACGAAGTTGCCTATATACAATTATCTATTCCATCAATCCCGTAGTTAATCCTGGAGTATTCTTCAGGTGATAGATTCTGTTCCGTCAACTATACTGAATAAATAACTGCGCAATTATTTGACCGCTGAAATTTTGTTTCCCGGAGGGTTACTTTTAGATATATCAGGTATAAAGGAGAAAACAAATAATATGAGGTTTTGAAGTTTTTGACAAGTCAATGTATATTGCCATGAAGAACACTCATAGTAAAACATTTTCTGCACGTTGTGCACAAGCATTCATATATTCCATCATAGCCGTTTTTATGATGTTTTCTTGTAGCGATGAAAACGAGCTGTCCTATGAAGAGAATAGCAGAATCGCCGGAAGTAAATGGGTATTGTCAAATTGGGATTATAGTATTGGTGACGATTACATCGGCATTCATAATGAATCTTTTACATTTTTCTTTTATTCACAAACTGAGGGTGCTCTCCGTTGCGTGAGAAAAGACGAATATTCAGATCAGGGAACGGATACTTGGGATGTGGCATGCCATTTCACCTACATAGTCAAAGAAGATTATATCCAATTGGAACATATAACGGATTGGTATTTTCCAACAATTATTTTGGATATGAAGGATAATATCCTTAAAGCGAAGAATCTTGAATTTAGTAGAGAAAGCATAACTTATGATGACTATCGGTGGTTGAATACTGTCCACGGTTCCACGGGTCAATGCTATTGGTATAGCGATATGCTTGGCAAACTTTGGATTGTAGGTGATGGAGCAATGGAGGATTATAGTTCATACTCTAAAACGCCGTGGGCAGCAAATAACCGGACACCTAACAATGTGGTTGTTTGTGACGGAGTGACATCAATCGGAGCCTATGCTTTCGCCAATGTGTCTATTGTGGAAGTGGATATGCCGGACAATTCTCTGAAAAATGTCGGTGCAGGAGCATTCAAAGGGTCCTTGATAAAGACTATTTGGATGAGCCAGAGTACGACAGAAATTGGGGAGGAAGCCTTTGCCGGGTGCAAATCCTTGAAACAGGTACATATCCCCGATAACATTGAGACTATAGGCGGCTATGCTTTTTCCGGCTGTACATCTTTAAATATGTTTCGATTTGAGTTTGGAGAGAATTTGAAATCGATAGGGGAGTTTGCTTTCGAAGGAGTGGAGGCTTCATTTTTAACCTTTAGTGACATGAGTTTTCAAACAAATTGTACAAATAATTGCTAATTTCTTGATAATTTGG
>JBJEBP010000207.1:0-2179 GCA_051870135.1 Candidatus Cryptobacteroides sp.
TCTCCTGAATCTTCATTGTTTATGGCAAAGATAGCACAATTCACATAATCCGCACTATTTTATGGGTCAAATTTCACATAATCCGCACCTTTTTGGCCGAAAATTTCACATTTCACTTATTGTGCGCAAAGAGATTGTACCAGACGCGAAAAGTAGAATGGTTTTCGCTGCAAAATTAAGGCGGCAAAGCATTGATTATTTTTCCGCTCCTTTCATCAGTGCCTTCAGTTCATTCACGCCCGGGACTCTCTTCTTGCAGTCCTTCCTCGATATCCCGGCGTACTCGTCTCCCATCCCCTTGATGATCTTCATCATCTCCTCACGGACATCCTTTGGGTAGAGTACCTCCATATAGTTTCCGTATCGGCATATTTCCAGATAGAAGTCGTCTGTGGTGTGCAGGCGGTAGCTGAATATGGTATAGCCGTCCTCCGGGCAGTCGTACAGTATCCTCTGGCTGCCGTGCAGGGGAGTGTGCTTGAGGTGGAGGTTGACCTTCTCCCACGCGAGGATGAAGACATCCTTCGGCTCTGCAGCATTAGTAGGGAATGTTGCCGTGCCGATGCTGTCAGCCATGAATTTTTCGGGACTGAAACCTTCCGGATAACAGAACATTTCGTCCAGCACCCTGAGATTCTTCATCCTGTCTGCATCAAGGGCATAGGACCGTATGCTCTCGATTTTGCCGTCTTGAAGCGGACCGATAACCTTCCAGTGCTGGCGGTATAGTTTTACGAAATATGGCTGCATAGTGACGTTGATCGGGTCTTCCCAGTAGTCCTCATAGTCGAAGTTGATAAGACGGTTCTGCTTGATGGCATCGAGTATGGGCTTCAGGGCATCCTCTGATGAGGGGATATCCTCAAGCAGTATCCTGTCCTTTATGCTAAGATTCTCCCTCAAGGTGTTCTGGATTGATACGGTGTTGATGAGCCATTTTCTGGCGCTTCCGGCTCCCGGGGCAGTCTTGAGCCAATAGCGTGTATTCCTACCGGCGAACCGGGACATTTCCACCTCGATTCCGAAATGTGAGTCCAAGTAGTTTCTCCAGTTCTCGAATGTCTTTTTGTCGAACGGCCTTCCGGGAAAGTTGTTCATTGGATCGTATTTCCATTCTTCCTGAAGCTTTCTCATGGTGACAGGGGTTCGGAGCCGTTCCATCAGCCAAGTGGCTTTTTCTAACATTGTAGGCATAATCAAATAATTTTCAACAAATATAAGAAACGGTGGAGACAAACTCCATAGTTTAGCTCCGAAATTCGCAGAAAATTTAGAAGTTTATATGAAACACGTACATTTTACTCCCTGGATAGGGAAACACTACAGCACCACCGGTTACGCGGACAAGCGCATCCTTGCCCTCGGTGAGTCACACTACTGTGAGAAGTCCTCAGATGCTACGGAGGACATTACCGGCAAGGTCATTGAGGATCTCATCGACCCTCAGTCTGAGCACGAGGCCTACAAGAACACCTACACCAAGTTCGCTGAGGCCCTGCTTGGCCGGAATGCTCTCACCTTCGAGGACAAGGAGCGTTTCTGGAACAGCATTGCTTTCTACAACTATGTCCAGGTACCGATGACGGGAGCGAGGGTGGCTCCTTCACAGAAGGACTTCAAGGACTCTGAGGCGGCTTTCTTTGAAGTGCTCGAATCTCTCCGTCCGGACATCGTCATAGTCTGGGGAAGCCGCCTGTACAACAACCTCCCTCAAGGAGGACTGCAGGGCGACGATCTCAGGGCACCTGACGGACATTGGGTGGAGACCTGGAGGTATTTCCTCAGTGACCGCAAGGAGGTTAAGGTCGTGCCCATAATGCACCCCTCTTCATCCTTCTCGCCGGAGTTTTGGCATCAGTTCCTTTCGACAATCATTTAAACATTTGTGAATATGGATTTTTTGGAAAAAATTATTGAAGGGGAGAATCTTCCTTCCAAAGTCGTGGAACTTGGCGGGGAAATCGTCAAGGTCGGGCAGAAGACCGGGGAGAAACTCGGCCAGGGCATCTCGGATGCCATAATCAGTATCATTGATTTCATTTTTGACTAAGGAATATGGAAAAGGATCTTTTGAAATTTGCGGTCAAACTGTTCGTCGGGACGGTGGCCGTGTTCGCCGGCGGTAAGCTGGTGAAGAACGGGATGAACGATGCCCGTCGCATCGGAAACGGTAAAACAC
>JBJEBP010000208.1:0-8659 GCA_051870135.1 Candidatus Cryptobacteroides sp.
CTTTGATTTAGAGGGATTCAGATTCGATTCCGTCATCGTTTGCTTACTCTGCAAAGGTAGAGCATACATCCGCGTCCAAAAAGACCGGTCCAACAACCTAATATGCTGAAATGGTACACACTTCGTGCATCAATTTCAGCATATTTCTTTTTACCTCGATGCCGATGCTCTCTTCGGGCATCGTAAGCATCCGATGTCGGATGCGTAATCATTTATTGCAATATGGAACTTGAATGCATCAACCGTGTCGAGCTGCGAGGCATTGTCGGCACATCGAGGGTCACCGAGGTAGGTGACAGAACCCTCATCAACTTCTCACTCGCCACCAACTACGCCTACAAGGACAAGGACGGCTATCCGGTCATCGAGACCACCTGGCACGCCTGCCTGGCCTGGGCGGACAGGGATGATGACCTTTCTATGTACAAGAAGGGTACTCCTCTCCACGTCGAGGGAAGGATACGCAACCTCCGCTACACGGACACAAGCGGCTGCGAAAGGACCACATGGGAGGTAATCGCATCAAAAGTCGGGAGGGCCGAGCAATGAGCAGGGCTGTGGATATGATCCGGGAGGGGACCATCCTCCTGAGGGATGAGATCCTGACGATGGTCAGGTCCGGACAGACGGCGTGTACCGAGGACAGCGTCTTCGGTTACGTCGTCAACGTTGATGATGATACGATGATGGAGGTGGAAGTCAAGAGCCTCGCTATAGTGAACGACGAGCTGTACGCCTTTATGACGAGGAGCGGTGACAACGATTACTCCGAGGAGGAGGCCCTGAAGATGCTGAAGGAACACGGGGAAAGCTTCCTTCCGAACTGGTTCGTCCTCGATGAAGGGTTCTACGGGCTGTTGCTCCCAACTCTGCTCAATATCTATGATGCAATGACCTGCCATTAAATCAGAGGAGTATGAAGATAAAGACAATAACAAGATACAAGGGCCGCTGGTGCGCCTGGCTGGAAGACGGCAGGGCTATGGTGTCCGACGGCTCGATGGAGCTGCTGCTCTGCGAGCCGGTAAATGAGGAAATGAAAGTAGTCCGCTGCGGAATCGTGGCGGGCATGATGATGCGCACGGAGGAGGACTTCCGATGGTGCGTGGAGAACTACAGGGAGGGGTGAATATGGGAAAGGTGAAGATTGGTGATAACGTCCGCATCATCCGGATGGACGATGACGGAGGTAGGGATACCCAGGCTGCCGGCTATGCCGGAAGAACCGGCACGGTGGAGCATATCGACTCCATCGGTCAGTTGCACGGCACCTGGGGAGGACTTGCGCTCATTCCCGGGCTGGATGAGTACGAAGTCCTACGTCAATTTGATGAAAATATATTGCATAATGTCTGAAATTAACTATTTTTGTGAAAAAGATAGATTATATGGGACAAGTTTCTATGACAGTAAGAATGGATTCTGATTTGAAGAAATCATTCGATGCACTCTGTTCTCAATTCGGCATGAGCGCGAATACCGCTATGACAGTATTTGCAAAAGCGGTGGTACAAAGGGGAAAGATTCCTTTTGAGATTCGTGGAGACAAGACCGATTCCAGGGCTGAGGGGATCAATGCGTTTCGGCAGATCAGGACTCTAGCCGAGAGCGGGGCTCTACCAGATTTGAGTCTTGATGAGATTAATGAAGAGATAGCACTTGCCCGAGATGGAAGATAAAGCGATTCTTGCTGTCATCGACACAAATGTCCTTGTGTCAGGACTGCTGGCCAGGAATGGTTCTTCGGCTGTCGTGAAGGTATTTGAGGCAGTAATGCATGGCCGAATTACTCCCGTCATTTGTGATGAAATATTGTCAGAATACTCTGATGTACTCAATAGACCGAAATTCAGATTGCCGAGCAGTCTTGTTGCTTCCATTTTGACATCTATCAGGCAAAATGGCATCTGGTCTGAAAGGGTTCATATAGATGAAATCTTTCCAGATCCGAAAGATGTGGTATTCTATGAGATAGCCATTTCAAAGAATGACTCATATCTCGTCACTGGAAATATCAAGCATTTCCCGTCCAAGCCCTTCGTGGTGACACCAGCTGAAATGCTTGAGATACTGAAAAATTTGTAACGGTAACCATCCCACTCCGGGAAATCCGTTCCGCGAATTTAAGGCCGGTTCTTGCGACGCAAGGGCCGGCTTTGCCTTTCCCGTCGGAATGGACGCCTGCGCATCAATTCCTCGGTGCACCCTTGCCCTGTGACCCGTCCGTGTCCTGCGTCACGTAATTCCCCCGGAAGGGGAGGCAAACGACATCATTTATGGAAATGCTGAAAGAAATCATCTACTGGATTCTGTACACCCTGATTGCAGGTGGAGGAATCCTACTCTTCGGGGCCATCCTGGTCCACGACACCATCGAACTGACAAGGGACGTCTTCGGACACAGAAACCACACTTCAAAGGAAAAGACGCTATGACTACAGAACAGAAGATACAGGTCCTCAGGGAGGACTTCCTGGGAAGAAACGAAGAGAACTACACCAACGCTGCACAGAGCGGCAGGCTGGGATGGGAGCAGTCCCTGTCGTCCGGCTCCGCCTACTCCGCCGCGATGCTCTCGCCAAAGGACGACGCGGACCTGCACCGAATCGCATACAACCACGCCAGAGATATGATAGTGGCTATGAACACCCCGTTCAAGGTGAGGATAGCTCTCACCCCGGATGCATCCTATACCGACAGCAAGGTCGTGAGCGTCGCCACCGACATGTTTGACGACGGGAAGCTGTCGGTAGGCCAGAAAATCGACATCTTCACGGGCCTTGCCATCCACGAGGGCAGCCACCTGCTCTACACCGACTTCGACATGATGCCCCAGGCTCCGAACCGGGTCATCGCAGATCTGTTCAATATCATCGAGGACGAGCGCATCGAGATGCTCACCGGGCAGGAGCGCCCCGGTCTGGCGAACTTCCTCGGATGCGTCAAGTACTACTACTTCGACAGGCACTCCTCGAGGATGGCCTTCTGCTCCGGCGGAGGGAAGCCGGACCGTTCCGTTAGGCTCGTCAACAGCATCCTCTCGATGATCCGCTACCCCAAGGCCCTCGAAGAGGACGACCTGAGGGAGTTCGCAGACACGCTGTACGAGGTGAGGGATGTCATACTTCCTTATCCGCAGTCATGCGCCGGGGCTTTCAGTGCGGCTCAGAGGATATATGACATCATCAAGCGTTTCTTCAACCAGGAGCAGAAGAACACCCAGAAGAGTACTGGAGGTTCAGGGAAGGGTGAACCCGGGAAAGAGGGAGGACAGCCGTCACTCTCTGACGAGCAGGTGGAGGAACTGCTGGAGAAGGTCCTCGACTCCCTGGAGAAGGACGTCACCGCCCAGCCTGGGGACGGGTCCTCGTCGGCCAACCTGAACCCCAGGAGGATGTCCGGAGCCATCCGCAAGGACGGCGGGCGTCTCGGCAAGGCACTCGAAGGCGAACTGGAGATAGGAGCTACGGAGAAGGTGAACATACACGTGCCGAAGCCGGACAGGCTCAGCTACGAGGAGTCCCTGTCGAGGGTGAGACGCTACGTCCCCGCCTTCAGCTCCATCCTCCGTCGCAACGGCTCCGACCGGGTGCGTGACCTCAGGGGTCTTCGCAGCGGCTTCCTTGACACCTGCAAGCTGGCCGAGGCCGTCCAGGGAGTGGAGAACATATACCGGCAGGATAGGACTGTAAGGGCCGACAGGATGGCCGTATGCATCCTCGTGGACGAGAGCGGTTCGATGGACGGGGAGAAGATCCAGGCGGCAAGGGACACGGCCATACTGCTGAACGAGGCTCTGGCGACTGTCCGTAATGTCGACCTGTACATCTACGGCCACACCACGGAGGACGGCTCGTTCGTCAAGCTGAACGCCTACCGAGAGGGGAGGGGACGCGGAGACAAGTTCGCCCTCGGCAGCATCGACGCGGACTGGAGCAACATCGACTCCAGGGCCATCCGCGAGGCGGCGGCGAGGGTACGGGCGAGGACCCGCGAGAAGTGCCTGTTCTTCGTCATCAGCGACGGGGAGCCGTGCGAGCCGACCAGTAACGTGAAGGCGGCCGTGAGGGAGCTGTCCCGGGACGGGTTCTCGTTCGTGAGCATAGGCATCGACTTCGAGTACGACCCTTCGGAGATGTACGACAACCACGTCAGCATGACGGACCTCTCGACCCTAGCCCCTGAGCTGGGGAAGATGATAAAGAAAGCGATTATTGACAACTCAAAAAGACAATAGCCATGCAGAGACTCAATTACAGATACACCAAGGACAACGACGAGGAACTCGGCAGGATCGCCACGTACCTCGCCGAGAACGAGCAGCCGACGAGGGCGCAGGAGATATACGAGGACATCGAGGAGATGAAGAACCTGATGGTGGACGGCATGTGCCACTTCACCTTCACCAAGGTCAACGGCGAGCACCGGGATGCCTATGGCACCCGGGCATCGGACCTTATCGAGAGGTACGAGGACAAGAAGAAGGCCCCGCAGAAGCGCAAGCCTGCCTTCAACGGGACCTTCTCCTACTTTGACCTGGTGAGACGCGACTGGCGCTGCTTCCGCATCGACACCCTCGTTGAACTGGACAGGGACTACGTGGTTTGAGAACAATCAATTCTTCATGATGATTTGTTTGTTTTATAGACAATTTATATATTTGCGTATCAGAATTGATACTTTATTGAATGAAAACACTTGATGAGCAGACAATCTATCAGGCAACTGATGAGCAGATTCTAGGCGAGCTTCACGACAGGCTGGTCAGGATGCGCCGTTCTTGCTGCTTCTCCCAACAAGAACTGGCCGAGCTTTCCGGTGTCTCCATAGCGACCATCAAACGCATCGAGACACAACGGGATAAGGATATTAGCCTGATTGTACTTATACGACTTCTGCGGACTATGACCCAGATGGAAGGCATTGGGAACCTTGTGCCGGAAGTCCCGGAATCGCCATTTCTTGCAATGAAAGATGGTACTACGGCACGACGGGTTTCAAGTAAAAGAAAGAGACTATGAAAGGTGTGCTGAATATCAACGTGGTGCTCTGGGGAGAGGTGATTGGGAAGATGAGCTGGGATGTGGTCCGGCAAGTTGCGACCTTTCAGTTCTCCGAGCGCTATCACGAGTTGCCATACAATATTATGCCTACAAGACCGGCCAAACCAAGGCCCGCCTTCCTCGGAACTGTGGGGGACAAATATCACGGCCTGCCGCCTTTTATCGCAGATTCGTTGCCTGACCATTGGGGAAGCGTCATATTCGACAAATGGGCCAGGGAGAAAGGAATACAGCCGAAGGACTGCAATCCGCTCCTTAAACTGGCCTACATCGGCAAGAGGGGGCTCGGCGCGCTGGAGTTCGTCCCTGAAATAGATACCGGGGATTCCGAAACAGGAAACCTTGCCGGTCTTGAAGCAATGGCCCAGGAGATATACAGGAAGCGTTCTGAGGTAGTAATCAGGGATGATGAGAGGAATACTTTCGAATCATTTGCCCGGCTAGGTTCACCTCCGGGAGGTGCACATTCGAAGATTCTCATAGCTATCTGCGACAATGACAGCTCAATCGTTTCTGGTCAGACAGATCCGGAGGAAGGATTCACGCAGTACATCCTCAAGTTCAAGGAGGATTATGATGTCCCGTCTTGTGAGATTGAATATGTCTATTATCTGATGGCGAAAGAGGCGGGGATAGATATGATGCCGTCAAGGCTGATTGAGATAAACGGCCGTAAGCATTTTCTCACGCAGAGGTTTGACCGTCGCGATGGAAGGAAACTGCTCACACAGACAATGGCGGCACTCATTCCAAATGCAAGTGACTACCAGAACCTATTCTTCCTTTGCAGGACTCTCGGGTTGGCGGAATCAGCCAGGGTTGAACTGTTCCGCAGGATGTGCTTCAATGTGTTTGCCGGAAATACTGATGACCACAACAAAAACTTCTCGTTCATCATGCACGAAGATGGCCATTGGGAACTGGCTCCGGCCTATGACATCACTTTTACAGCAGACATCTGGAAGAGGTCGGATGATGACATCCACTCACTTGGGATATATGCCAAGCGATGCTATTTTACGGAGCAAGACCTGATATCTTTCGGTGAAGACTTCGATATTCCGGAGCCAAGGAAGATTCTTGATAAAGTCAAAGCCGCAGTCTCAAAGTTCAGCATTATTGCTCAGGAGAATGGCATACCGCAGAATTGGATTGACCGTATTTCCGAAGTGTTGCAAAATCTGGTGAAAGATTGACATACTCTCCGTCCTTCAAGGCGGGGAGTATGTAAAGTGGTGTAAAGCTAAAGGACACTGTACTGCCGCTCTATCCACAGTTTGAACACAGGATCCTGTATATGTACGGTTCGACCTTCAGCATCAACAATGTCACGCTTGAGCAAGGCGTTCCGGATTATCCGGACGTTTCCATTGGTCCCCAGCCTATATGTGGACAATGTCTTCTCAGCTGTCAATTGCGTGACACCATCAGCCAGTGCGCAGAGAAAACTCCTCTGCTTCTCAGTCAAGGAATCCATTATGTTGATGAACTGTAGATTGAGAGAGTCCAGCAGACTTGCGAGCGCCCCGTCAACAGTTTCCGTGGTACAATTCCTCTCACAACGCAACCAGCTAAGTTGGGCGAGTTGCTGGACATAATAGGGATGGTTGTCAACAAGCTGCGCTATATAACCTGCCACTTCAGGGGTTATGTTCTTTCCGGTATCCAGAAAACGGGAGGTGATATATGATTTCCAATCATCATTTGCGATTTTGGGAAGGAACAGGATGTCCCCGAATTTGTAGAACGGACTCTTGTACTCCCCGAAGATGTTCAGCATCATATGCTTCTTGCTCCCATAAAGGATATAGGCAACGTCCTGCTGTTCCTGCCAGTGGTTTCGAAGTATCTTCTGAAACTTCGAAGAATTGGCAAATTCCCCTATCTGCTGGAACTCGTCAATGCAGATAACCAGTTTCTTCATCCTCTTGGAGGCTATCTTCTGGGGCAGGTCCAGTATATCCTCGGAGATGGGACTTTTGGCCACGTCGAATCCGAAGGAAACTTCATATCTGGAAAGCGGATCGGAGAAGGAGACTTTTGGAATGAGTCCGGAAAGGAACTCCTTGGCATTAGCCATCAGGGACTCAACGGAGGTCGAGACCTGCTCGGTTATGCTCTTGGCAAACAAGGCATAGAACTCCTGCTGATCCTCGCATTTGAAGACATTCATCCTTACGACCAGGTACTCAGAGTCCTCCGACAATATATTCACAACCTTGGATACAAGTGATGACTTTCCCCACCTTCGAGGGGATATGATGGCGGTATTGGTAAGAGAACGGACATTACCCAGCAGTTTTGCAGTCTCCTGCGTCCTGTCTGTGAAATCATCTTCACGGACAATCTTTCCGAATGAGAATGGGATATTCATATGAACAGCATTTATGCACAAAGATATATAATTTTATTTAATATGAAAATATATCATAGCGTTTTATACACTATGTCATTCCCTCCCTTTCCGGATGCCGGCTCTGCGAAGTTCAAGCAGGGTCGTCGTCCGGCAAGGAGCGTTTCACTCGTTCTCGGAAACAGACAACCTCCGGTCATCGGTTTCCTTCGCCCGCCCTTGCCTTGCACTTCCTCGCCTGCACTTACCACTGCATCGCAGGCACCCTTCAAGGGAGGGAACGACAATGCCTGCGGACAGGGATACTTTAATCAACCAATCAAAAGAAGCATATGGAACTCAAGAATCCAAGCGACAACCTGCACATCTACAAGCAGGTCAGAAGCGTCCCCGAGGACGCACAGAAGCCCTTCGAGTCATCATGGGGCAAGAAACTCACGGAGATCAACAGCATGTGGAGACTCCAGAAGCTCACGGAGCTCTTCGGCCCCTGCGGAGAGGGCTGGTACACAGAAGTCACGAGGCAGGAGAGGGTCAGCTTCCCCAACGGGGAGGTCTGCGTCTTCACCGACATCAACCTCTTCCTGAAGGACACGAAGACCGGCAAATGGAGCAAGCCGATACGGGGCACCGGAGGGAACCGGCTCGTGCTGAAGAACGCGGACGGGCTCTTCATCGACGACGAGGCTTACAAGAAAGCCTACACGGAGGCTCTGGGCATCGCCTGCAAGGCACTCGGCTTCGGAGCGGACATCTACTGGGGACGCAACGACTCCAAGTACGACAGCGGGACGGCCACGACGGCATCGCCTTCCGCGAAGGACAGCGACACGGGAAACGCTACAGCGGGAATCGGGAACCAGTCCGAACCCGTGGAGCAGGCCGAGGCCGCCGAGAACCAGAAAGGACTTCCGGAACTGTCTCCTTCACATCCACGGTGGGACGCCTTCATCAGCTGGGCCGCGAAGAAGCCGAAGGACAAGCCGGCATGGCAACTCAAGAGCGCCATCCGCAAGCAGTGGACCATCACCGACGCAAACTTCTCACAGCTCATGAAGCTCGCCGGAAGGGCGTCATAACATACGATTCAATAATAACATTCAAACACATACAACTATGCCAAACTGGGCTTGCAATCACATCATCGCCTACGAAAATGTAAGCGGGAGAGCCTCCGCCTTCAGGCGTGGGAAGAAAGCGAACTAAACCTTCTTCTGGTCCTCTATGTATTTCCTGATGGTCT
>JBJEBP010000209.1:0-8620 GCA_051870135.1 Candidatus Cryptobacteroides sp.
TGGCCAGTGAACCATTGGGGTCATTTTGAAAACAAGAGAACAATGTCCCAGGTTAAGGACATCGTTCTCCTTGATTGTCAATATGTTATCAGTAATTCCGTGGTAGCCTGCGACCATTGGGACGGCCTTTGCATTGGTGACAATTGTCATGTCAGGCCAACTTGCCCTCGCACGTGAAATCAAAGCTGAATGATCCGGCTCCATATGATTGATAATGAGGTAATTCACAGGTCTTCCGCCAGTTGCCTTGGTTACCTCCTCTATGAATTTGTCTCCGAACGCGGAAGCAGCCGTGTCAATCAAGGCGATTTTGTCATCAACAACCACGTAGGAGTTGTATGCAACGCCTTCTGTCATTGACCATTGATTCTCAAACAAGAAATCCCTCAGGTCATCTGTGCCAACATATTTTATGAATTTCGAGTCCATTTTTACTAGAATTTCAATAATTAAGTTTTATCTTACAAATATAATCAAAGTTCTGTCAGAATACCAATGCTGTTGACAGGAAAAAGCCTTCATTGTAGCATTTCAGGTTCCTGACCTCGCCATTGTGCAAAAATTTTCCTGAATATTTGTCGTAAATGTCCGGATGGGTGCCGGAAAGTTGGATTCCAATGTTGAAGTCCATGGCAATGTGACTGGATAACCTTGTCCTCCAGCCTGTGCCAAGCTTCACGAATGACGAGATGTCGGCATTTCTGCGGAAGAACAGGCCGCCTTCGACAAATAATGAGGCTCCCCGGACAGTCGGCGTCTTTCCGAAGTACAATGTCGGTCTCAATGACAGCGGCACTCCCCTTTCCCCGTCTCCAAGTCCTGAATAACCGCTTCTGAGAGATATATTCAATCTTCCGGCGAAGTCCATTCCAATGAATCCTTCTACAGCAGCATTGATATGTAATCTGTTTGAAATCTTTTTATATTCAACAAGATAACCATCTTCAGTTGTATAGATGCAGGAGGTGTTGGAATGACAGATTCCGGATGCACCCCATTCCACACCCCACCTGAAACCTTTTCCCGACATCTCGTGTGCGGAAAAGAGGGCGATTGAGAGTATTATGAGAATGAATCTTCGCATCAGAATCTGTATTTTATGCTGATTTCAGGCATCCAGGACTGTTTCAGTCCGTTCATGTACAACTCCAACGTCCCAGTCTCTGAATTCTCGTAGTCAAGGTGGAAACCGAGTATTGCCATTGCTGAGCATGTAATAGTTATTTTCTTGAAAATCAAATCGATGGCTGCAATGCCAGAGAGACCGGCCATGACTCCCCTGTCCTTCTTTGCATCCCTTACGAGACCTGCTGTCATTCCGGGACCTGCTTCGAAAGCAAAGTGGCAGTCGTCGCTCAATTCCTTGGTAATCAATGGGAAACTCATATAATAACCGGCTCTGTATCCAGGACTTGTATAGGTCCCGTCAAGCACATTGTAAAGATCGGCGCAAATAAACACCCTTGATGTCGTCTGCCGGCCCCGTATGTCCACTACGGCCCCGAATGACCTTGCGGAGGATATAATGCCAGTCTCAACCTTCTGTCCGTAAAGCAGTTGCGGAATCAGAATGAGGAACGACAGGATGGTTATGATGTTTGTTGTTTTCAGAATTGCGGTTAATATTTCATTCCTGTATATACTTCAACTCCATATATGTGGCACCAATTTGGGAACCGAACACGCCTCCTATGAATCCGACAAGATCTCCTTTCCGGATTTTTCCCTCCGCGGACAGGATTTCAATGGACCGTGCAGCGAATTCCTCCTTGTCCCTTACTTTTGCAAAAGGATAGGTGTTAACTCCAAATACAAGACCCAACTCCCTCATTGTATAGTCATTATAGCACATTGCATAAATTGGAACTTTAGGTCTGAATGTTGAGAGGTACCTGCCGACACGACCGGTGTATGTGTCGAATACTATGGCCTGTACGGGTAGTTCGAGCGTGGCAGCGACGAGTGATTTGGCAAGCACTACAGCCACTGGTTTCTGTGTTTTTCTGAGGTCCAGCTCGAGATTGACGTCTATGGATTTCTCTGTCTCTTCCGCAATCCTTGTCATTGTGTTAACCGCTTCAGCCGGATACTGTCCGTATGCGCTTTCGCCGCTGAGCATGATGGCATCTGCGCTTTGGAAGATGGCATTGGCAATGTCCGTGACCTCGGCCCTTGTCGGACGCGGGTTCTCAATCATGCTCTGAAGCATCTGCGTGGCAATGATGACAGGCTTCTTGCGATCCCTGCATTTTTTTACTATCTCTTTCTGTATCAAAGGGATACGCTCCGCAGGGATTTCAACGCCGAGGTCTCCCCTGGCAACCATGACACCATAGCAATATGAAAGGATGTCATCGAGGTTGTCCACACCCTGCTGGTTCTCGATTTTGGAGATGATTTTCAGGTGGCTGCCCCTCGCATCAAGTATTTCCTGGATTTCCTTCAGGTCATCTGAACTCCTCACGAATGAGTGCGCTATGAAATCAATGTTGGCGTCTATTGCCCAATCTATGAATTTTCTGTCTTTTTCGGTCAATGCGGGAAGGTTGATGTGGACGGATGGAACGTTGACGCTCTGGTGTCCCTTTATCACCCCCTCATTCATGACCCTGCAGAGGAGCCTGCCTTCAGTTTTGTCCACTACTGACAAGTCCACAGATCCGTCATCTATCAGGATATCGGATCCGATTGGAACATCTACGGAGAGATTCGGATAGGTTGTCCTGAGGCATCCTTTGGTGCAAGGCATCGTCGGGTCATCTATGATTTCCAGCATTTCACCGGTGTGTGCGACAAAGCCCACGGAGTCGTTCATCCTGGTGAGTCTGACTTCGGGGCCCTTTGTATCTATCAATATTGCGATGCGGTCGGAGACTTTCCTGACGTTTTCCACGATTTTTCCAGCACCTTCTATTGTGGCGTGTGCGGAATTGATGCGGACAACGTTCATACCGTTCTCATAAAGGCTCCTGATGAAATCCACATCGCACCTGTTGTCTGCAACGGTGCAGATGATTTTTGTCTTTTTCATTTTTAATAGTCTATTTGTTTTCCTTTTATAATACAAATTTAGTCATTTTATCCCTTTTTCGGCTATCTTTGTGCGGAATTGGTTATTTAATTAGTTGTAACATTTTTGTTAACCATACTAACATAAATGTTTCGTGTATTGATTTTCAATAATTTGAATATATGGACAGAGGAAATATGAAAGAACTGAACAGAATGCTTCCTCCACTTCCTGAAAGGATGAGACCAAGCGTTTTAGAGGAGTATTCGGGGCAAAAGCATATTGTCGGTGAAGGTGCCGTGCTCTGGAGAATGTTGTCTTCAGGCAATATTTCCTCATTCATTTTATGGGGGCCTCCCGGAGTGGGAAAGACCACGCTTGCAAGGATTGTGGCCAATACTCTCGACCGTGATTTCTACACTCTTTCCGCAGTGTCTTCCGGGGTGAAGGAAGTACGCGAGGTCATTGACAGGGCCAAGGCAGTGAGTAGTTCGGTGTTTTCATCAAGGCCTGCTCCGGTTCTTTTCATTGACGAGATTCACAGGTTCAACAAGGCACAGCAGGATGCTCTGCTCGGGGCGGTTGAAGACGGCACTGTGGTCCTGATAGGAGCCACGACGGAGAATCCTTCCTTTGAGGTAATCAATCCTCTTCTTTCGAGATGCCAGGTTTTTGTGCTCAAGCCACTTGAGGCGGACGATTTGCGGGAACTTGCAATTCGGGCTATCACAAATGATGAGATTCTTAAGTACAGGGATATTGAACTGAGGGAGACGGAGGCTTTCTTCAGGTATTCCGGCGGGGATGCCAGGAAACTTCTCAATATTCTTGAACTGGTGGTGGATTCTGTACCTGCAGGAGAAAAGGTGATAATTGACAATCAGACTGTTGAGTCTTGTATTCAGTCTGATGTTGCGCGCTATGACAAGGGCGGGGAAATGCATTATGACATTATTTCTGCATTTATCAAGAGCATCCGTGGCTCAGACCCGAATGCAGCCATTTATTATCTTGCGAGGATGATTGACGCCGGTGAAGATCCGAAGTTTATTGCCAGGAGGCTGTGCATTTCCGCTGCGGAGGATGTGGGCCTGGCTAATCCGAATGCGCTGCTTCTGGCGAATGCCTGTTTCCAGACGGTGTCGTCAATAGGTATGCCTGAGGGCAGGATTCCTCTTGCGGAGGCAACTATATATCTGGCTTCATCGCCAAAGAGCAATTCGGCTTATCTTGCTATCAATGAGGCACTTGAGGTTGCAAGAAAGACTCAGGCGGAGTCTGTTCCCCTGTACTTGAGGAATGCACCTACAAACCTGATGGAGGAACTTGGCTATTCTGACGGTTACAAGTATGCACATGATTATCCCGGGAATTTCACTGATTTGGAGTTTATGCCGATGGGCCTGACCGGCAAGGTTTTCTACAATCCTGCCGAGAATCGTCACGAAGAAATCCTGAAGTCCTATCTGGAATCCTGCTGGCCGAAATATTATAAGAAGTAATAATTCCGTCCTTCCCACGAAGCACTTGGAGCAGACGAAGTCTGCGATGGCGGCATCAGCCGCCGCGCGAAGAACAGCGAAGCGAAAGCCTGCGGCGATGGTGCGCACGTAGCGCGCTCCCCCGTAATGGGGGCAGGGGGGAAATTAAAAAGGATATCCCACTCCGAAATGCACCGAGAACCCATCCCGCGAGAACCATCGGGATGGCGGTGCCCAGCGGTTCCCGGCCTCCCTGGACGGATCGCGGAGAACAATACCAAGGTCAATCCGGACAAGAATAAAGTTGAGATCGAGGCGAAGCCCGGCACCCCAGTCCATTGCAATGCCATTGATGAAATTTTTGGATGTCAGCCTGCCAGGATTGTACGCAACCCCATCAAGGCCAGCCTGATTCGTCTTTTTCTGTCCGGAATCATTGTCATTCAGGGTCCAGACATTTCCGGCATCCAGGAAAAGAGCACCATTAACCTTCCAGAACAGTCCGAAACGGTACTCCAGATTGGCTTCAAATTTGACATCACCTGTCTGGTTCGGGATTACGAAGGTTGTGTCCTTGGCTGAAAGGCCCGGTCCAACACTCCTGGCCTGCCAGCCTCTCAGGCTGTTGGCTCCGCCAGCATAAAAATGCTGCTCAAAAGGCAAGGCCTCGGAATTGCCGTATGCGAAACCGGCTCCGGCAAGGAGTCTTGTCGCAACAGACTGCCGGTCATTCTTGCCGAATACCCAGGTCTTCCCCGCCGTCAGTTCCCCTCTGACATATTGTGAATAAGGTGTGTTCCAGATAGTTCTTGAGCCATCCGGATTCTTTGGCAAAACCGGATTGAAGAGACTGAGAATATTGCCCGCGGAATTGAGCTGGAACCGGAAATAATGATAGGTACTGTGAGGAGTTACGTCAGTATTCGTGGTATAGTAGAGGGTACCGCCCAGGCCGAAGTCGAAGTGGTTCTGGTATGCATTCCTCATAAAAGGATTGCCGGAGAGGGATTCATAGAATGCAGGGTCAATGTTGAAGAGCCTTACAATGTTCAGCTGAATCGGTGAAAACTGAAAATAAAGCTTTTTGTGGGAGCCGGAATAAGTGTATGATGTGGATATTATATTCCGCTTGTATTCAGGCCTGTCCTGATAGTTATATGAAGCTTTGATTTCGGTACTTGGCACTGTCTTCCTGAACTTGTCTCCGGACAGAAGCAGGAAGCGCGGGAACCTGAGTCCGGCAGATACTCCGAATTCGTTGGCCCGGATATCATCATTGAATTTGAACTGGAAATTGCCCCTGAAGTTCACATTCAGGACCTCTCCCCCACGGAAAAGATTCTTATGATAGAAAGACAGGCCGGGAGATACTCCGAAAAGTCCGCTGGAGTTGGACGAAGCTTCAATATTGAACTTGAATCCAATCAGCTTCGATGGAGTCAGGCTGATTGCGGCATTGACTGAAGCAGTGTCCGACTCAGTTACTTCAATATTGACGCCTCCCAGGATACTCAATGAGGAAAGCCTTGAATATGTGTTGTTTACGACTTTTTCTCCATACATTTCTCCCGGAACAATCGTATTGAGATTGCGGAGCACTTTCTCCCGGATATGAAAATTGTCCGGATATGAAATCTCCACCTTGTCGAAGCGGTATTGACGGAAAGGGACCGCGTCCGAAGGCTTCTCGTTTCTGGTATATTCGTTGATCCTGTACTCCAATACAGCCTCCCCAGGAGTTCCAAGCGTATCTGCCTGGAAAAAGAAATTATTCTTGGAAAAGCTGTAATATCCTGAATTTCTGTAATTTGTGGATGCACGTTGACTTTCGGCCTCAAGTATTTCCTCTGAAAGATAATCCCCCTTGCGAACCAATGTCCTGGCAGTGTCAGCAAGGAAAGAAGCACGGAAAACAGGGTTGTCCGGAAGCTTGTACTCAATATCAGTGATTTTGTACCTTAATCCCGGCGTGACATTATATGTGACCTTTGCAATCTTCCTTTTAATATCAACCACCGGCTCCACGGTTGAGCCGTAATAGCCCAGATACTCGAGATGCCTTTCAATGTTTTCCGCAGAGGACTGTACCAGGTCCTCTTTGAACACTACAGGAGGAGTTCCTATCTTCCGGAAGAGCCGGCCGAAGAAATTGTCCTTTCCTCCCGTCCAGTTATACACATTCAGGAAAGGATTCCACCCGAAAATCAGGCTTGAATTAGGCTTCTGCTTGACATACTGGCCGAGATTGCCGGCATTGAGCTTGTTGTCCCCTTCTATCCGGACTTCATTCTTTGCAAGGCGGCACTCCCCCTCGGCAAGTACACGGGTCGTGCTGCACGACGCCAGCATTGCCGCAGGCAGAATAATTATCAGGGCCGCTCTATAGAATCTTACCATTTATGTCAACAAGCACTCCTCTTCAGCATCCCGCAGAATGCTCAAAAATTGATTTTAAGGGTTACCGGATACAAAATTATGCTTTTTGGAAGATAAACTCAAATAAAAAGCAAGTATTTTCATTTTGTTGAACTATATTTGCAGACCGGTTCCGGAATGATTCGGAATCAGCCTATGTATAACCAAAAACCTTACTATTTTGTTTTAAAGGATGAAGAACAAATACATCGACTTGGTCGGACAGACCTTCGATTTCCCTCAGGACGAGTTCAGGGTTGAAGACGGATCCCTGATTGTCAATGACATCAATATGATGGACATTGTCAAAGAATATGGTACTCCACTGAAAATCACGTATTTACCTAAGATTTCCAGCCAGATTCAGCGAGCCAAGCGGATGTTCCGCAATGCGATGAGCAAGGTTAGTTACGAAGGAGAGTATCATTATTGTTACTGTACAAAGAGTTCGCAGTTTGAATTCGTCCTCGAAGAGGCGTTGAAGAACAATGTCCATATCGAGACTTCATCCGCATATGACTTGAACCTTATCCAGTGCCTCAAGGATAAAGGCTTGGTTGATAAGGACTTGATTGTTATCTGCAATGGTTTCAAACGCCCGCAGTACATCAAGAATATTGCAGATTTCCTCAATTCCGGCTGGCACAATGTAATCCCTGTCCTTGACAACAAGAACGAACTCGAGGATCTGGATGACCTCACCGAGGTGCCAACAAACCTTGGTATCAGAATCGCCGCCGAAGAGGAGCCGTCATTCGACTTCTATACGTCAAGGCTTGGAATACGTTACAGCGACATCATCCCGTTCTACAAGAACGGCATAAGCAAGAACCCTAAGTTCAAGCTCAAGATGCTGCATTTCTTCATCAATACCGGCATAAGGGATACCTCCTACTACTGGAATGAACTTTCGAGATGTCTCAACCTCTATTGTGACCTGAAGCAGATCTGTCCGGATCTCGACTCCCTCAATATCGGTGGTGGTCTCCCTATAAAGACCTCATTGACTTGGGATTACGACTACAAGTACATGATTGAGGAAATCATCTACCAGATCAAGACAATGTGCGAGTCCCATGGTGTTCCCGTGCCTGACATCTACTCCGAGTTCGGCAATTTCACCGTCGGAGAATCCGGAGCGACAATTTTCAAGGTGCTGGATGTGAAGCAGCAGAACGACAGGGAGTGCTGGTATATGGTGGACAATTCCTTCATGACCTGCCTTCCGGATACCTGGGGACTCAACCAGAGGTTCATCCTCCTTCCTCTCAACAAGTGGAATGACGAGTATCACCGTGTCTTCCTCGGCGGACTTACCTGTGACAGCAAGGATTATTACAATTCAGAGGCTCACGCCAATGCAATCTTCCTCCCTACAGTGAGGAGTCGCAGGGACCCTCTCTACATCGGGTTCTTCCATACTGGAGCATACCAGGAGGCAATTTCCGGCTACGGCGGAGTCAAGCATTGTCTCCAACCGTCGCCGAAGCATATCATAATCGACAGAGACAAGGACGGGAAACTCATTACAAAAGAGTTTGCTCCGGAGCAGAGTTATGACTCAATGCTGAAGATACTCGGCTATTGAGGAGTGCAGCACGAATGAAATATGCTTTCGGCCAATGAAATAAAGATGATCCGTTCTCTCTCGGACAAGAAGTTCCGGGACCGGACGGGTCTCTTCATTGTGGAGGGAGAGAAGCTTGTGGACGAG
>JBJEBP010000210.1:0-8558 GCA_051870135.1 Candidatus Cryptobacteroides sp.
ATCCCTGAACATCTCTACATCAATGGCTCAGCCGCTCTTGAGGCAGGCCAGGAGTTCAGGATGGAGGAAGAGGGTCTCTTCATCATCTATACTGAACTTGGTCCAGGCTCCATCAAGCTTACATCCGAGAAGGATGGCGGATTCAACTTCTTCGCTGACGAGAACAATAAACTCGTTGAGGGAGACGGTGAATACAAGCTTGCAGCCGCTCCTGGGACAGGCCTTGGCAGAATCACCGTGAACTTCAATACTCTCAGCTTCAAGGTGGATGAAATCGGCAAGAGCGTACGCGCAATGTGGGCAGCAAACTATGCCGACATCGCAGTCCTCGAATATGTGGGCAACGGTGACTTTGTCGGTGACGGAGACGTTGTCTTCCTCGGACCTGGCCGTGACGGTACTCCTGACTGGTGTTCATGGGTTGAGGAACGCTACTACTTCATTGCCGAGGTGAACGGAAGCGAAATGTGCTGGGGCTCTTCATTCGGAAGTGCGTCCTCCACACCTGACGGCACTGAGTCATTCTTCTATGTGATAGAGAATCCTTGGGAGCAGTGGAACAACCTCGGGAAGATGGACCACGCATACGATATGTGCCACGTGACCTTCGTTATCAACACTAACAAGGACAACCACATGACCCACTCCTACAGCGGCGGTGCAATCTCATACGAGCAGCCTACCAGCACTCCTGCCGAGCTCTTCCTCAATGGCGACGCAGCCGAGGCACAGGGCCAGGCAATGATGAAGGATGGCGACAAATTCGTGATTTACAACAAGTTGAACAAGGGCAACGTTAGCTTCACTGATGGCAATGGTACCAAGTACTTCGCCGACAAGGAGAACGCCCTGTTCATCGGCTCTCCAAAGACCGCTGTCGAGGCGTCCGAGGGCGTTACAAGAATCGTAGTGGACTTCGCATCCAAGAAGGTGACATTCGACCAGATCAGCGCCACCGTGGATCTCAGGTGGGCTGCAACGGCCGACAAGGAACCTATGATCCAGCTCTCTTACCAGGGCCTCGGCAAGTATGCCGGAGAAGGCGAAATCATGTTCCTCCTTCCAGGCCGCGAGGGTACTCCTTCATACATCAGCTGGGACGAGGAGAGGTATTACTTCACATTGACAGTCAATGGAGAAAGCACCTGCTGGGGAAGGCTTGACGATGTAAGCGGCGAGAACCGTCCGGATAATCCTGATGAAGTTGACCCTCGTTTCTGGAACCTTGGCGAGTTCCCTTATGTGTTCGCCAACGACCAGTGGAATCATACCTGGAAGATGGCCAGCGAGCTGGATGAAAGCACCGCTACCGTGACCATCAATACCAATACGATGACCCACTCATTCCAGAAGGCTACCTCAGACCCTGTGCCTCCTACAGTGGCTCCGTCAGACCTGACTCTCCAGGGAAGCGGTGCCGAGGCTGTAAAGGCATTCAGGAAGACCGGTGACGGTGTCTTCGAGATTGTTACCAAACTCTCCGACGGCGAGGTATATTTCACTTCCGGCAAGAAGAACTATTTCGCCGGCACAGACGGCGGACTTCTCCAGGGTGACGGAACTACAGCATCTTCTGCCGCCGAAAGCCTTGCTGACAGGATTACTGTGGATTTCATCAGCTGCACAGTGAAGGTTGAGCATATTACCAGTCTTCAGGCTATAATGGCAGCTGACGAGCACGCCTTCGTTACATTCGGATACGAAGGAAACGGTATCTTCAAGGGAAGCGGACATGTTGCCTTCTTCCAGCCGGGTGACTTCGATTGGCTGAGCTGGGTCGAGGAGCGCTACCGCTACATCGTGACCATCGACGGTACAGAGAAATGCTGGGGACGTGTTGACGGAGCATACTCCGAGAGGCCTGACAATCCGGGCAGCTACGACGAGACTTTTTGGCAGATTAGTGAATTCCCTAAGGGTGACAAATGGGATCACCTCTGGAAATTTGCAAGCGCAATGGAGAACAGCGACGTTGAAATCACCATCAATGCTGATGACAATGGCGTTATGACCCAGACCATAACAAAGAAATAACTATATTTGCGGGCTGACCAAGGAGCCTGTCATTTCGAGCGAAGGTTTCCCTTTGTCATATCGAGCGAAGCACAAAGTGCGTAGTCGAGATATCTAGATCTCTCCATTCGCTTCGCTCAGTCGAGATGACAGACTTTTGGGCCAGCCCAAATTTTTATTCGACAATGAAGACATTAAGACATTTGACCCCCGCATTGGCCTGCATTCCGCTTCTTTTCGCCTGCGACAGCGGGGTTGAGGAGTGGAAAGGCAATAACGGCAATGGAAATGACGGGGACAAGCCGGGGACCGAAATCTGTTGGCACGAAAGGGCCAATGATACCTATAACAGCATCATCAACTGCTATCAGGTAAAGTCCGGTGTGACTGCCGGTCTTTTCAATGAGAATTACCCGAAGGGAAGCGGTGACCTTTCAGCATCATATCTCTGGCCATACGACGGCATTGTGTCGGGCCTGGCTGCCATGAACCGTCTCGGCTATGACGTTAGCTATGTCACGGCTGTGGAAAACTTCCAGAGATATTACAAGGCCACCGGTGCTGTTGCCGTTGGCGGATACGGATCATCTACAGATGGCAATTACGGCGGCGGTGACCGTTTCTATGATGACAATTCCATCGTCGGAATAGAGCTCATGGAGGCCTACAGGCAGACTTCCGATAGCAAGTATCTGGACAGATGCGCCCAGGTTGTCCGTTTCCTCAACTCCGGTGTGGACGACAGGATGGGAAGGGCTCTCTGGTGGAATGAGAACTATAAGAACATCCCGGGCAATGAGAGTTCCAACAAGCCGGCCTGCGCCAATGGCTTCGCGACCTGGTTCCTGATGAGCTACTACGACGTATGTCCGGAAGAAGAGAAGGCCGGAGTCCTGTCATTGGCGGAAGAACTTTATGGCTGGCTCTATGCCAATCTCAGGGACCCTTCCGACAATGTTTACTGGAACAGCAAGGGTGCTGACGGAAATATTAACCAGACCAAATGGACCTACAACAGCGGGGCAATGATTGCAGCGGGTCTCAGGCTTTACAAGGCCACCGGCGATGCCTCTTACCTGACCCAGGCCAAGGCTACTGCGGACGGTTCCTACAATTATTTCGTGAAGAGCAGGAACGGTGTGGCGCTTTGCTATCCTACCAACGACCCTTGGTTCACTATCCAGCTGATAAAGAGTTACATTGAGCTTGAACCTGAATATCCTGCCTGCAAGACTTACATTGATGTTTTTGTATCGAACCTGGACTATGCCTGGGAGCACGGAAGGATGGACAACGGCCTCTTCTACGAGGACTGGACCGGCAAGAACATCAACCCTGACCGTGACAAGAGCCTTCTTATGCAGGCTGCCGCTCTCGAATCATTGGCGACTGTCGCATTGTACAAAGGAGAACATAAATGAAAAAGACATTATACATTGTAGTTTCCGCTCTAGTGGCTTTCTCCTGCGGGAAGGCTGCTCCGGAGGGGAAATACTCTTCCCGTGCGAGGGAGGCCTTCGAGAACTCCTGGAAGTGTTTCAGGGTTCACGAATACGGGCTTTTCTCCGAATATTCAATTTATTCATACACCCCGGACCTGACCTATTTCGATGACGGCGTGCATCAGTCCCAGGAGTCCAGCTATCTCTGGCCGATGAGCGGAATGTTCTCGTCAGCCGTCCTGATGGCCCGGATGGACCCTGAAAGGTACATGCCTTATCTCGACTCGATGATTGTGGCCGAGGAACAGTATTATGATACTACGAGGGTTCCGTTCGCATACCAGGCCTATCCGGCGAGATTTGACAGGGTGGACAGGTATTACGATGACAACGGACTTGTCGGCATTGACTATGTTGACAGCTGGACTGTTACGAAGAACCCTGCCCATCTCGAGAAGGCGAAGCAGGTATTCTCATTCATCATCAGCGGCTGGGATGACCGTTTCGAGGGCGGCGTTCCGTGGGTTGAGGGCAAGAAGGACCAGAAGCCTGCCTGTGCCAACGGAAAGGCTCTCGTTCTGGCTACCAAACTCCACGCAGCCACCGGAGACCAGTATTATCTGGATACGGCTAAACACTTCTACAGATGGATTAGGAAGTATCTGGGCAACACTGAATACAACATTATCATTAACTCCTGGCTCACTGCAGGCGAGGGAACACCGCAATTCGACCCATATACATACAATACCGGTACATTCATCCAGGCTGCCGCCTATCTTTACAAGGCTACAGGGGAGCAGGAGTATCTTGATGATGCCCTGAGGTTCTGCAAGGGCTCGGCGGACTATTTCTTCCACTATACCGGGGACGGCACTCCTTACACCGAGAGCATTCCTTGGTTCGACGTTGTCCTTTTCAGAGGCTATCAGGCCGTCTGGGAAATCACCGGCGACACGCAGTATGTGGATTTGTTCATCAAGGCCCTGGACTATGCCTGGGACAATGCAAGGGATGCCAACGGCCTCATCGGAAGCGACTGGACCGGAAAGTCCGGCAAGAACGATCCGAAATGGCTGCTTGACGCATCCTGCATTGCGGAGTTCATGGTCAGGACCGCTATGATTAAAGGGGAAATTCAATTGTAAATAATCAATAATGAAAAAATTAGTAACACTACTTTTGAGTGCTGCCGCCATTGTCTCCTGCCAAGGGGACAGGAGTGAGGAGATACTCGGATATGTCAATCCGAACATCGGTACCGTACATAGCCGCTGGTTCGTTTATACTCCGGCCTCAATGCCTTTCGGAATGGCCAAGCTCGGAGCTTCCACCAACGGCACATACGGCAATGCAAGTGGCTGGGAGGCAGTCGGTTATGAGGATGGTCACACCTCCATTGACGGTTTCCCTTGCTTCCACGAATTCCAGGTCGGTGGCCTTTCTCTTATGCCTGTATCAGGTGAGGTGAAAACAACTCCGGCAAGGCTTGAGAACCCGCAGGACGGATGGCGCTCGACTTTCGACAAGGCTGACGAGCAGGCTGCACCGGGATATTATTCCGTGGTTCTCAAGGATTACGGCATCCGTACGGAGCTTACTGCGACCAAGCGTGTCGGCTTCCAGAGATATACTTTCCCGGCCGGTGATTCCCATATCATTTTCAATATCGGAAACCGCCAGGGAGAGAGCGGCAATGTGAAGGATTCATACGCCAAGGTGGACGGCAGGACTGTGTCCGGCTACATTGTTACCGAGCCTGAATATGTCAAGAAATACCAGGCCGGAGCAACTGTCTGCATGTATTTCTATGCTGAATTGAGCAAGGAGCCGTCCTCTGCCGGAGGCTTCCAGTACTATGGTTCTGAGATTAGGCCGGGAAATGAGATTTCCGGTCCGGGAGCCGTCCTGGTTCTGGATTATGACACTGTGGAAGGAGAGCAGATTGAGGTGAAACTCGGCCTTTCTTATACCTCTGTCGAGAATGCAAGGCTTAACTATCTTGCTGAGGCTGAAAAGCTTGACTTCGACAAGGCTCATAAGCAGGCTACTGCGGAGTGGGCCGAGCAGCTCAGCCGTATTGAGGTTAGCGGAGGCAGCGAGGAGAGCAGGATCAAGTTCTACACCGGCCTCTATCATTGTCTTCTCGGACGCGGACTTGCGAGCGATGTGAACGGAGCCTATCCGAAGAATGACGGTGGCATCGGCCAGATTGCCCTCGGCAATGACGGCAAGCCTGTTCACAACCATTACAATACTGATGCTATCTGGGGCGCCTACTGGAATCTCACCCCGCTCTGGGCCCTTGCCTATCCGGAGTACTACAATGACTGGTGCGCAAGCCAACTCCTTGTATATCAGGATGCTGGATGGCTGGGTGACGGTATCGCATGCAGCAAGTATGTCTCAGGTGTCGGCACCAATATGGTCAGCATTGCCCTTGCGGGTGCATATAACAGCGGCATCAGGGATTTTGACATTGAGACAATGTACGCCGCTTCGAGGAAGGACAATCTCGAATGGCGCGGTAGGATCGAGGGCGCCGGCAAGATGGATGTGCGCCAGTTCGTGGAGAAGGGCTATGTTCCGTATGTGACGGATCCGGGCTTCGTGGCCAACGAAAGGGGAGCGACATTCTCTGTTTCCCATACAATGGAATACAGTTTCAGCGCATACGCCACAGCCCAGCTTGCCAAGCAGTTGGGCAAGGAGGATGACTACAGGCAGCTTATGGAACTCTCCGACGGCTGGGCCAAGGTCTTCGATGATGACCTGAAACTTGTCCGCCCTCGCCTTGAGGATGGCAGCTGGATTGACAATTTCGACCCGTATGAGTCCTGGAGAGGTTTCCAGGAGGGCAATGCGATGCAGTACACTTACTATGTGCCGCAGAATCCGGACTCTCTCATTGCAAGAATGGGCAGGGAGGCTTTCAACAACCGCTTGGACAGCATTTTCACCGAGGCACGCAAGAGCATTTTCGGTGGCGGCAAGGTGGCTTACGCATTCTCCGGACTCCGCAGCCCTTACAATCACGGCAACCAGCCAAGCCTCCATATTCCGTGGCTTTTCAACTTCTCGGGCAAGCCTTACCTGACGCAGAAATGGTCAAGGCTGATTTGCGACGAGTTCTACGGAACTGACGGTGAGCACGGCTACGGCTACGGCCAGGATGAGGACCAGGGCCAGCTTGGCTCTTGGTACGTATTGTCCGCGATGGGTCTTTTCGACGTGCAGGGAGGTGCCTGCAGCGAGCCGACCTACCAGATTGGCAGCCCTCAGTTCGATGAAATCAAGATTCGTATGGGCAAGATGAACGCCGGCGGCAGGACATTCACCATCAAGACTGAGGGCAATGCTCCCGAGGCATATTATGTCCAGTCTGCGACATTCAACGGCAAGCCTCTCGACCAGTGCTGGCTGTACCGCAGTGATGTTTACAATGGCGGCGAACTCGTTCTTAGAATGGGTACAGAGCCTTCTGATGTATGGAATGGCTCCGTGCCTCCGGTTTCAAGATAATTATTTTATGAAATATTCAGCATTAACTTTTGTGATGAGCCTTCTCGTTCTCGCCTCGTGCGGGAACGGGGGCTTTGAAGAATGGAACGGCGGCAAGCCTTCGAACGGCAATGAAGATGACCAGCCTTCAGTGCCGGCTACCGAAAGATGGGCTGCATTGGCCGATTCCTGCACCAATGTGCTTGTGTCCAGCTATCTCGATGCGACGACCGGTACTTTCTGGTCCTCGCCACGAGATATGGAACACGGCAGTACCTACATCTACTGGCAGCAGGCCCACGCCCTGGACGTGCTCATTTATTCTTACGACAGGATAAAGGACAGCGACAAGTCGCTGGCTTCCAAGTATCTAGGATATTTCGGCAAGTGGTACGACAATGATGCCAACAACTACAATAATTCCCACGAATCAGACGGGGAATACGGCGGATTTTTCAATGACTGGACCGATGACATGGCCTGGATCTGCCTAACTCTGCTCAGGCTGACCGACTATACCGGTGTGGCAAAGTATGCGGACACTGCGAGGGATGTCTATGACAATTATATCTGGACCCGTTCCACGAAGTGTGACAAGGGCGTATGCCTTCCTTGGACGAACCACGATGAGGACAGGACGAATTTCAATGCGTGCACCAATGTCCCGTCCTGCCTCGTTGCAGCATTGTTGTTTAACCGCTACAAGGAGGAGAAATATCTCAGCAACGCCGTGGCTCTCTATGACTTCAATATTAAGAATATGCCTGATGCGGAGCGTGTCGAGGAGCCGCCTCTTTCCTATACCCAGGGTACATTCGGGGAAGCTGCCAGGGTGCTTCACCATATCACGGGCGAGAAGTCCTATATGGACAAGGCCGGCCAGGTGCTCCAATATTGCCTGAACAGCAACAGGACCACGACCAACGGCCTTCTGAGAAGTGAGGGCGAGAGCATGGACCAGAGCATTTTCAAGGCAGTTTTCGTCCCTTATGCCGTGAATTACGTCCTGGATGAAAAGGCTGACAAGTCCACGGCCCTGGCCATCAAGGAGAAACTTCTCCAGAATGCCGAGGCCCTAAGCAAGAATCTTGACCGGACATATTATCCGTCGATGTACTGCAACTATTACTGGGGCTCGCCCGTAAATGCCGGTGCCACCGTCTCAATGGGCGCCCAGGCCAGCGGTGCCTCCCTTATTGAGAACGTCGCACGGATGGTGGCGGGGGAGTGATTTCGTCTTTCCCTGCCCCTTTTTCATCGAAGCCGGCCCGGAAGCCTGGGTGAAGGACGGCAGGCTGGTGGTCGGCGGGGAACACTATCTTTACAGTCCTAATTTTCCGAGGAAACAGTAACCTGACTATAGTGCTTAACGGGCTACAATAAGTGATTTCATATCTAAAATTATTCCGCCGCGAGTATACAAATCATTGTATTCGCGGCCAAATAATTTTAAATGCCTTGTCCACCTCCTTGCGGTCGAGTCCGGAAAGGGTGGCCACTTCTCCGGCAGACACAGGCTTTCCTGCGCTGCGCATGGTCTCGAGAACCTTAGTAATGCTTAAAAAATAACTTGGTTCAATTGAGAGGTTTGACAAGGTAATT
>JBJEBP010000211.1:0-8514 GCA_051870135.1 Candidatus Cryptobacteroides sp.
GAGGCCGGGCCGTATGCTCTCCTCATTCGCAGTTGGCGGGATATTGCTCAGCGGGGCGGTCATCCTGCTCCAGGGCCGTGCAGGCCTGTATTGCCTGGTGGCGATAAGCATCTGTATGTCCCTGATGTTCCCGACCATCTACGGAATAGCCCTTGAAGGCACCGGAGAAGATGCCAAACTGGGTTCTGCCGGCCTGATTATGGCCATCCTCGGCGGAAGCGTCCTGCCTCCTCTCCAGGCCTCCATAATCGATGCCGGGACGGTATTGTCAATGCCGGCCGTCAATGTCTCCTTCATCCTGCCGCTGATATGCTTCGTGGTCATTGCCGTTTACGGAATGAGGATGACCGTTCACAATAATTAACACTTTTGGAAAAGCTACTTTTTCTCAAAAAGTAGCTTTTCCAAAAGTTAATTGTTATATTTGCGTGAAATGGAATTATATTATGGAAGCGAAGGATATTTTGCCGCTCATAGCGGTTTATCACAGAAAACTTGCGGAAACATCCCTGACCTTCAAGAGAAGTCTGTTATTCTCTATAAACTGGGATGTCCGTATGCTGGGTATAAAGGGTGAGAAGGGAGTAGGAAAGACTACCCTTGTTCTTCAGCATATCAAGGAGTCATTTGACAATCCGGATGATGCGCTGTATGTCTCCTTGGATAACCTATGGTTCAAGACACATTCCATAATGGATCTTGTGGATTATCTGTATTCAAAAGGTGTATATTACCTCTTTTTGGACGAGATTCACAAATGTCCGGACTGGACAATCATACTGAAAAACCTCTATGATAATTACCCAAGTCTCAATATTGTCTATACCGGTTCGTCCATGCTCAGGATTGACAATTCAAGAGTGGATTTGTCAAGAAGACAGACACTGTACAAACTCAATAATCTGTCTTTCAGGGAATATCTTGAGTATGAGGGGATTGCCTCATTGGACCCTATTGGATTTGAGGACCTGCTTAAAAATCACGTTCGGTATTCAATGGATATCACGTCCAAAGTGAAGGTGATGAAATATTTTGAGAATTACTTGTCTCACGGCATGTATCCGTTCTATAAAGAATCGCATACTGACTTTCACATAAGACTTTCAGAGGCCGTTACCCAAACATTGGAGAGCGACCTTCCGACAGTGGAGGACGTAACCTTCGAAACGGTTCAGAAAACGGAGAAACTGCTGATGATAACAGCGGAAAGCATTCCTTTCGTCCCTAATGTAAAACGTCTGTGCGAAGCACTCGGCACAACTCGTGACTCCTGTTTGAAGATGCTGTATGCCCTTGACAGGGCTGGAGTGATGCACCTCCTTACAACCGAGCTTAAGAATTACAAGAAACTTGTTAATCCGGACAAGATTTTCCTCGGTAATCCGAATATAATGTATGCCCTGGGAGGTAAAACGGAAACCGGAACAATCAGGGAAACATTCTTTGCCAATCAGGTTGGAGCATACAACACGCTTCAGTATCCAAAGAAAGGCGATTTCCTCGCTTGCGGGAAATACCTTTTCGAGGTAGGAGGGGCAGGAAAGTCTTTTGAACAGATAAAGGACTTGCCTGACAGTTATCTTGCCGTAGATGATACCGAAGTCGGATACGGCAACCGGATACCTCTCTGGATGTTCGGGTTTCTGTACTGATGGCAAGGAAGAGCGGAATTTGCAGAATTCCCGCGATTTGCCTATCTTGCTATGATTTTTAATCATTGACGAGATGGAGAACAGGAATTTCAGCGATATAGGCCGGGCCGGAGCGGTGGAAACATTGCTCCGGGCCGGCGGTTTTACTGCCTCCGCGGCATTTTCGGCATCGCAGGGCAGCATTGTCAGGACAGCCTCCAGGATATGGCTTGAAGGCATTGATTTCGACCTGACCTATTTCCCGCTCAAACATTTGGGCTACAAGTGCATAATCGGTACTGTGGGTGAACTCTATGCGGCATTGGCAAGGCCGGAGTCAGCCTCCGTCCGCATTGGCGTGTCCGCAAAACTGGACTTCCCGCAGATTGAGGAACTCTGGTCAGGGATGACGGCCGCATTGAAAGAGCACGGAATTGAAAAAGTGGACCTGGACCTCTGCCCGTCACGTAACGGATTGACAGTCAGTATCTCCATTGTCGGAATGACGGACGGGGACGTGGAGGCAGACAGGAAGCCGGCCAGAAGCAAGGACCTCGTATGCATCTCCGGAAGCGTCGGGGCCGCCTATCTCGGAATGGCCCTGCTCGAGTCCGAGAAGAAGAAAATCGCAGCCTCAGGCAATCTCCAGGGCAATATGGATATCTCCCGATACAAGATGATTGTGGGTGACTATCTCAAGCCGGAAATCAGTCCCAATGTGGTCAAACAATTGAAAGACAGCAATATAGTCCCGTCTTTCGGCTGCCTTGTCAGCCGTGGCCTCGCCGATGCCGCCAAGAGGATAGCCTCGGCTACCGGCCTCGGAGTCAAGATCTACTCCGACAAGATTCCGTTCGAGGGCAATTCCTTTGAACTCGGAAAACAGCTGAATCTCGACCCTATGTCGGCGGCAATGAACGGAGGCGACGATTTCCGCCTGCTCTTCGTCATCCCGATGGACAGGTACGAGACATTCAGGCACGATTTCCAGGCCTTCAGCATCATCGGGCATCTTGCCCGGAAAGATGTCGGCACAGTCGTTGTAATGCCGGAGGGCGCGGAGATTCCCCTGCACGCCCAGGGATGGAAAGAAGAATAAGACAAAACCCAAAATATTATGAAAAAAACTCTTATCGCACTCGCTGCCGCAATGATGGCAGTCCTTTCGTACAATGCTCAGGCACAGAGCCTTACAGACTTGCTCAAGGGCACGAAGGTAGGTGATGTCGTGGATGCTGTCACTACAGCAGTCGGCGTTGCCACAAACACAGTTTCATTGCCTGGGACCTGGGTTTACAACGGTGCGGCCGTGGATCTCAAGAGCGACAACACTCTTTCAAATCTCGCCGGTACGGCGGTGACATCCGGTGTGGAGAAAAAGATAAATTCCGCATTCGAAAAGGTAGGCATCAAGGAAGGCGCTGTGAAATTCGTTTTCAATGATGGCATGTCATTCACCTGCACCATCTTCGGAAAGACTCTCAACGGCACCTGGAAGCAGAACACCGAGGAGAACAAACTTACCCTCCAGTTCGGACAGAACATGAAATATCTCTCGATGACAGGTTATACCAAGATGTCAGTCAATGGATTGGAGATTCTGTTTGATGCCAACAGGTTCCTCTCTTTCATGAAGACCGTGATGTCCGTGGCCGGGAAGTCTTCCAGCACTGTCAGCGCTATTTCAGGCATTTCCAATTCATACGATGGAATGAGACTTGGCTTCAAACTTGAAAAACAGTAGTTCAAAAATGAAAAAAATTGCATTGGCAGCAGCATTGGCCATTACTCTCGGTTTCAATGCGTTCGCGGGCAACGACAAACCTGCGGAAATTACAGTGATTTCGTACAATATCAGGATGGGCGTCGCAAAGGACGGCACCAACTCATGGGAATACAGGTACCCGGCCTCGGCAATGATGATTGAGGACCAGAAGCCGGACATTTTCGGACTCCAGGAAGCCTACGATTTCCAGGTCAAGTATATGGACGAGTACTGCAAGGGATACAAGGGCGTCGGAGTTGGCCGCGAAGACGGCAAGAGCAAGGGAGAGCACATGTCCATCTTCTACAATACAAAGAGGATTGCATTGCTCAAATGGGGTACATACTGGCTCTCGGAGACCCCTGACATACCTTCGAAAGGTTGGGATGCTGCTTGCATCAGGACAGCTACCTGGGCCCTGATGAAGGACAAGGCTTCCGGAAAGAAATTCTACTATGTCAATACCCATCTTGACCACGTAGGCCCTATTGCCAAGAAGAAGGGACTGAAACTCATCGTGGACAGGATCAAGGAGATGAATCCCCAGGGATATCCTATGATTCTCACAGGAGACTTCAATACAGAACCTCAGGAGACTGAAATTCTCGGTGAACTCGACACATTGATGAACAGTGCGAGGAAGACCGCAGTTGCCACAGACAACGGGGACACATACAACGGCTGGGGCAAGGGAAAGGGCGTGATAGACCACATTTACTGGTCCGGTTTCAGCACCTGCACCTCATTTGAGGTTATCCG
This sequence comes from Candidatus Cryptobacteroides sp., assembly GCA_051870135.1. Taxonomy (GTDB): domain Bacteria; phylum Bacteroidota; class Bacteroidia; order Bacteroidales; family UBA932; genus Cryptobacteroides. The sequence goes on from JBJEBP010000211.1 coordinate 4,156, forward strand.
CAAGCCATATATGGACCGCAAGTTCATTTCTGACCACTATCCTGTCAAGGCCTGCCTGATTTTCTGAATCAATGAGGGCGGTCTTCACTATCATCACCCTGCTTCAGTGTGCCCTGATGTCGGCATACAGCCTTGTCCGGCCCAATGTCTATCTCTCCAACAACGCCGTTCTGGCCATCTATCAGGACGAGAGAGGCTATATGTGGTTCGGAACATACGATGGCCTGCATTCCTGGAACGGCAGGGACACCGAGGTGTACAGGATGGAGTTGGATAATGACAAGTCATTGGCCAGCAATATTATAGTGAAGATTGTCCCGTCCGGTTCCGATTATATCTGGGTCTCCACCTCGATGGGCCTCAGCCGTTTCTCGACAGTGGAGAGGACAGTGTCGGAGTCATATATGCAATACCGGGAGGTTTACGAAATCGCCTCGGACAATGTGGGGAATACCCTCCTTGTGTCCCGGGACGATTTCGTCTCCGTTTATATCCGGGATAAAGGAACCTTCGTGGACATTCCTGCCGGGGGCATAAGGCTCTCTGATGTGACAGGGGTATGGTCACCGGGGGAAGGGGAATTCAATGTCCTTTCCCGGGACGGATATGTCAGACGCTTCAGAATTGCCGGAGGAAACGTGGAAGACTCTGGGACCTTCCTGGTCTCCGACAAGCCCGTCAAGTCCGCCTTCTTTGAGGAAGGGGTGCTGTATTTTCTTGATGAGAATGCAACCCTTTTCCGCCTGTCCAATGTCGGGGAAGACCCTGTCTTCCTGTCCGATTTATCCGGATTCGGGGATGCCGGCCTGTCGGTGTCGGGAGTCAGTAATTTCGGTAACCAGCTGTATCTCAGTTTCTACGCAGGCTTCCTGGGGCGGATTCCAGTGACGGGAGGAAGATGCGAGATGGTGGCCTCGGACTACAGAATCTTCTGCATCGAGAAGGATATCCGCCAGGACATACTATGGCTGGGAACGGACGGCTACGGCGTCTTTATGTACTGCGACAAGGAGGTTCCGTTCAAAAGCATCCTGATGTCAGGCCTTCCGCTCAGCATCAAGAAACCTGTGAGGGGAGTGTACACTGATGTGGCAGGCAATCTTTTCCTCGGCACCAAGGGAGACGGAATTATCAGAATAAAGGATTATTCATCATTGACAGAGCCAGTCCCGCCTTCATCAATAAGGCGTTTCACTACATCCAACGGTCTCAGCAGCAATGAAGTATATTCATTCTGCCCGGACGGGGACCTGCTCTGGATAGGTACTTCCGGGAGGGAGTTGAACTGGTATCTGGACAATGGTGACGGCGGTTCAATAGGTTCGGTCAATGCCGAACTCGGCGGTCCGGTACACCAGATGTGTTCTCCGGAAAGAGGTACATTGTACCTTGCAAGCGACGGGGAAGGCCTGGTCCGGATGAAATACTTGATCAGGGACGGAAAACCCTGTATGACAGACCGGAAACTCTACCGGTTCAGGCACAGGAACATTGACTGCAACAATTTCTACGCGATTGCGCAGGAGTCGGATTCGACATTGCTCCTAGGACTCAAGAGCGGCTACGGAATCATCCGCTTCAATATGGCGGAGGGGTCGTACTCTTTCCTCGATATGAGTTCCCTCCAGAGCCGGGCCCTCGGTGATATACTTTCCCTGTGCACGGACGGTGGCGACATTTATTGCGGCTCGAGTTCCGGACTCATCAGGATTTGCAATGACGGTGTAGTGACCAAGTACAGCAGGGATGACGGACTTGCCAATGATATGGTCCACGGAGTGCTGGCCGATGGCAGGGGCAATGTCTGGCTGAGTTCCAACAAAGGTCTCACCCAGTTCAACCCGAAGACGGTCACCTTTCATAATTTCTCTCCCAATGAGCTGGCTGTCAGCGAGTTCAGTGATGATTCATATTGGCATTGTCCAAGCACCGGCAGACTATTCTTCGGCGGAGTCAATGGCGTGGTTTGGGTTGATTCCCTTTTCCGTCAGTCTTCCGGATACAGGCCCGACATCATTTTCGAGTCGATTTCCTTCCCGGATGGCATCAAGATGAATTTCCCGGGTGGAGAAGATGCTCCGGACATCCGCATAAGGAGCGGCATCCGGAAGTTTACCGTCAATTTCGTGGCCATTGACTATCTTAACGGGGAGAATTTCGAGTATTCCTACCGGATTGATGATTTCGCTGGAGGGGAGTGGACTGAGTTGCAGAAGTCCGGAAGCGTCACCTTCCAGGCACTGCCCCCGGGCAGGCATACATTGTGGGTAAGATATCGTGGAAGTGCTTCCGACGAGTCTGTAGGGGAGGCGTCGCTGGACTTCCGCGTACTGCCACCCTGGTATGCATCCACCGTGGCCCTTCTGTGTTACATATTCATTGTCATATCCGCGGCCTTGTACGCCATCAGGCTCACTAGACTGCATTACAAGAAACAGCAGCAGGAAGCCCTTGCAGAGGCTGAGGAGGAGCATCTCAAGCAGCTTGACAGGGCAAGGATGGATTTCTTCGTCAATATTTCGCACGAACTGTGCACCCCGCTTACCCTCATAAACGGTATTACAGAGCATCTGAAGGACTCATTGTCAGGCAATCCTGACTATGCCAAGTATCTCGGCATCCTTTCCTCCAATGTGACCGGATTGAGAGAACTCGTGGAGGAGATTCTGAATTTCAGGATGATTGAAGGGGAGGGCTTCGGCAAACTCAGGATAATGAGGACGGACGTGGCGGCGGCAATCCGGGAATATATGCATTCCTTCGACGAATTGGCTTCCGGCTGCAGGATTTCCCTCTCCGCCTCAGTCAATGATGTATTGGAATGGAATACTGACCGGTCCTGCTTCAAGAAAATCATCTTCAATCTGGTTTCCAATGCTCTCAAATACACTCCGTTCGGCGGCTATGTGACTGTGGCTGCGGATGTTACCGAGGCTGGGCTGGAACTGAGGGTGCGCAATTCCGGGGAAGGCCTGGCGGAAGACCAGATGGCAGTGATATTCGACAGGTACAAGATTCTGGACGAGATGTCCTCGAATATGTATGCCGGGACCACGAGGCACGGGCTGGGACTTTTCATCTGCAAGTCATTGGTAAACAGCCTCGGAGGAGAAATCAGCGTGTCTTCTGTCAAGGGAAGCTGGGTGGAGTTCAAGGTGGTGCTTCCGCATCTGGATGAGAATGTTGCAGCTCAGCCCGGGGTGATGGAGGAAATGCCGGAATTGCCTCAGCCAGAGCATAGTCCAGACGGGAAACTTCCGGTAATTCTCATTGTGGATGACAATAAGGATATACGCTGGCTTCTGTCAGATGCATTGTCGGACTCATACAGGGTCATTGAGGCTTCCGGAGCAGGGGAGGCCGAGGCCATATTGGAGAAGTCCGTGCCGGACCTGATTATAACTGACGTGGTTATGGACGGGAAGGATGACGGATTCGAGCTTGTCAGAAGGTTAAGGGCGGACAAGTACCGCAGGAGTATCCCGGTGATTGTATGTTCTGCCAGGGTCACGGAACAGGACCAGATTGAGGGAATGGATTCCGGGGCGGACGCTTATTTCACCAAGCCTTTCTCCGTGTCCGTAGTCAAGGCCTCGGTGGAACGCCTTCTCTCCAACAGGAAGATGCTGAAGGACTGGTATGATGCCCCTGAGAGTGCCAGGACCATTGTCAACAGCAAGGTGGTTCACAACCCGGACAAGGAGTTTGTGGACAAGGCCATCCTTTCAATGAAGGAGAATCTCACCGACGAGAATTTCAACCTGGAGCGTCTTGCTGACCTTATGGGCCTGAGTTCCAGGAATTTCTACCGGAGATTCAAGAAGATAACCGGCCAGACTCCGAGCGAGTTCCTGAAGCAGTACCGTTTCGAGTCGGCAGCCCGTCTTCTGAAAAATTCCGACATGACTGTGCAGGAGGTGATGTATGGGGTCGGTATTTCCAACAAATCCTATTTCTACCGCGAGTTCACCAAGATTTACGGAAAGACCCCGAAGGAGTACCGCCAGGGATAAGTGACCCTGAAAAAAGACTGATTTACCCGAATCTGCCAGTCAACGGATTTGAGAATATGGAGCAAAGACATTATCTTTGTTTTCCATTACCCGGAAATCCAAACTAGGAGGAAACATAATGTCTTTCGTACATCTTCACGTACATACCCAATACTCGATTCTGGACGGTTTCTCGTCCATTGACAAACTGTTCAAGAAGGCCGAGGCCCTCGGGATGCCGGCATTGGCAATCACCGACCACGGCAATATGTACGGAGTCAAGGAGTTCTTCAAGTTTGCCGGGAAGCACCCGTCGGTGAAGCCCATAATCGGCTGTGAGATATATGTTTCCAAGTTTGACCACAAG
>JBJEBP010000212.1:0-8514 GCA_051870135.1 Candidatus Cryptobacteroides sp.
GACACCATCAGCGTGTTCCAGTTCGAGTCCCCGGGAATGATGAACTGGCTCCAGAAACTGCATCCGGAGAGGTTCGAGGACCTGATTGCGATGAACGCCCTCTACAGGCCGGGCCCGATGGACTACATCCCGTCTTTCGTGGCAAGGAAACTCGGGCAGGAGCCTATTGAGTACGACCTTCCGGACATGGAGGAGTATCTCAATGATACTTATGGAGTTACCGTTTACCAGGAGCAGGTGATGCTTCTTTCCCAGAAACTTGCCGGATTCACCAAGGGCGAGGCGGACAAGCTCCGAAAGGCAATGGGAAAGAAGATGATTGATGTCCTCAACTCCCTGAAAGACAAGTTCATGCAGGGAGGAATCGCTCACGGGCATCCGGAGAAAGTCCTGGACAAAATCTGGAAAGATTGGGAGAAATTTGCCCAGTATGCCTTCAACAAGTCCCACGCCACCTGCTACGCCTGGGTCAGCTACCAGACCGGATGGCTGAAGTGCCATTACCCTTCAGAGTTCCAGGCGGCCAACCTGAGCTGCAATCTCTCCAAGATGGATGAGATAAAGAAGATTATGGCCGACTGCAAACGCCACAAAATCAAGGTGTTGAATCCTGATGTCAATGAGAGTGACGCCAACTTCACGGTCAACAAGAAGGGCGACATCCACTTCGGAATGGGCGGAATGAAGGGCTTCGGGGCCAATATCGTGGATGCCATAATCAAGGAAAGGGAGACCAACGGCCTGTACAAGGACATTTACGACTTCTGCGAGAGGATGTCCGGCACGGTGAACCGCAAGGCCATGGAGTCATTGGTCTATGCGGGAGCCTTCGACTCCTTCGGCATTGAAAGAAGCCGTTATTTCCTGCCGGGAAGAAGCGGGGCACAGTTCATCGACGAGCTTATGGACTATGCGGCCATAACCAAGAAGAATGCGGAGGATGATGCAGCTTCTCTCTTCGGCGAGGTGGAGGAGCTGAAGGCCGAGAAACCGGAACCTCCTGTGGTTACCGGAGAGATTGATACTCTGGAACTTCTGAAGAAGGAGAAGGATATCGTGGGAATGTACCTCTCGGAGCATCCCCTGAAGAAATACGAGTTCGAGATAGAGAACTTCACGACCTGCCCGCTGACTGAGCTGGATGCCCTGGTTGCCAAATGCGACAAGGAGCGCAAACCCCAGAAGGCAAATATTGCCGGGCTCATAACAAGCTCAGAAACAAAGACTTCCAAGAGCGGAAAGCCATACGCGAGGGTCAATATCGAGGATTTCAGCGGCACCTACGAACTCTCACTTTTCGGCAAGGACTATGAGACCTATATGTCCTATCTCAATGACCATACAGCCATATACATTGAGGGCGAAATCAAGGAAAGCTACTATGTCAAGCCGGAAGAGAAGGAGAAGGCTGCCACTGTACCTTACAAGTTCAGGATCAAGAACATAAGCCTTCTCGGAAACATTGCCGAGAGGATGGTGGCCGGTTTTGTAATCGAAATAAGCACCACAATGCTGAACCCCGATTTCAGGACCAACCTGATTGTCGCCATCAAGGGAAGCAAGGGCAACATCCCGCTCTCCATCTTCCTCATTGACCCGAAGACCAAATACCAAATCGAGTTCCTGTCGAAGAAATTCCAGGTGGCCGTGACCTCGGACTTCATAGCAGATGTCAAGAATCTCGGCGTCCGGTACAAGATATTGCCCAAGAAATAGTTGTAAACTACTGCTTGGCGATGTTCTCGCGCATGTCGGTGTCAGCCTGGATGTTCTTCAGCTTGTAGTAGTCCATCACGCCGAGATTGCCGTTGCGGAACGCCTCCGCCATTGCCAGCGGAATCTGGGACTCGGCTTCGATAACCTTGGCGCGGGCCTCCTGGGCCTTGGCCTTCATCTCCTGCTCAAGAGCCACCGCCATTGCCCTGCGCTCCTCTGCACGGGCCTGGGCAATGTTCTTGTCAGCATTGGCCTGGTCAATCTGGAGAACGGCTCCGATATTCTTTCCTATGTCAATGTCGGCAATGTCAATGGAAAGGATTTCAAATGCTGTTCCTGCATCCAAACCCTTGGCTAGCACCACCTTGGAGATGGATTCCGGAGTCTCTAGCACTTCAGCGTGGCTCTCTGCGGAACCGATTGATGAAACGATGCCCTCACCCACGCGGGCAAGCACTGTTTCCTCGCCGGCTCCACCGACAAGCTGGTTGATATTGGCACGGACAGTCACCCTCGCCTTGCAGATGAGCTGGATACCGTTCTTGGCCACGGCCGTCACCGGAGGAGTATTGATAACCTTAGGGTTAACGGACATCTGCACAGCCTCGAATACGTCACGACCAGCCAGGTCAATGCCGGCAGCCGTCTTGAAATCAAGTGCGATATTGGCCTTGTCAGCGGAAATCAGGGCATTCACCACCTTGACCACATTGCCCTTCGCAAGATAGTGAGCCTCAAGTTCATTGGCCTTCAGAGTTAGCCCGGCCTTGGTGCCGGTAATCAATGCCATGACGATAGTGTTCGGGTTCACGCCCCTCCAGCGCATAAGAACCAGCTGGAGCAGGGAAACCCGGACTCCGGAAAGGATAGCCTGGAACCAGAGAGTCACAGGGAAGAACCACAGGAGAATGAAGAGAGCGGCGAAAATCAATGCCACCCAGACGATGAACGGGATTACCATATTATTGATTATTAATTAATTGCTAAAACGCCTCATCCGGCATGACCGGTCTGACATACACCTTGTTGTTCTCAATGTGGGCCACCTCGATTTCAGTCCCTGCGTCAATCATGCCCTCCAGCGCTGTCACCTCTACCTTGAACTCTCCAATCCTTGCCGAACCCATTGGCGCAAGCCTCGTGATTGTCCTGCCGTGGTCACCGACATTGACCTTGATGCCGGACTCATTCTTCTCAATGACGGTATTCAGCTCAAGTTTCTTCCAGGTGCGGACCCGCAGTGCGAAATAAGTCAGGACGGACAATGCCGCCACATTGAACAATGTCACGAAGGTACCCGTCCAAGGTCCGAGGTAAGCAAATGAATACCAGGATGCTCCGCAGATGGACAATATCCCGAGGATGCCGGCCACGCCGACCCCCGGAATAATCAGCAACTCTGCGAGAATCAGTATGATTCCGACAAGAATCAATGTTATAGTCAGTCCCATATATATTTGTCTTTAAAGTCAATCCGCCGTGCCGCCAGTCCTTCCCGCCGACTCAATCCTGAGATTGCCTATGCCCGATATCTTCAATGTGGATGCAATCCTTTCAGCCTCCTCCCGTCCGTCCACCGGACCGATGACGTATGATATGACACCATCCTCCATTGACCTCGACATATCCGCCTCAGTCGCCACCTTTATAATAGACAACTCTTTATCATTCAGTGAATTGCCGTCAGCAGGGAATATCCTTACGACAAACAGTTCGCGCATGCTCTTCTCCAATGTCCTAGCATTCGTCACAGTAATCGGCTTGCCATCGAGAAATGCCACAATGATAGCATCCCGGAAGCCCGCCTTCTTCACCCTGTTCAGGTTCGAAAGAACATCCTTGTAGCTTCTGAACAAGCCTGCGGAATACACGTATTTTCCAGTCCTGCCCCTTCTCTCGAATACCGGGCTGAGACCCTTGATCTGTTTCACGGTAGCCTTTGAGGACAATGCAAACAGCTGTATCTGGTAAACAAGTCCGTCCGGCAGGGTATTGTCAAGAGCGAATCTTCCCTCCGGAAGAATCTGGAAAGAGTAGTCGAATTCCGGTTCCGGGGACTTCATTGCAAATGAGAAAGTCGGCCCCATGCTGTGCCTGGTGAACCTGAAACCCGAATTTGAGCCGACAACCTCCCGTTCAGTCTCCCTCTGTAGGCTTTCCGGATCAATCACTACGCCGCTGCGGAGAAAACTCATTTCCAGTTGCTGTATGGCCCTGGTCTGCCTCAGGAGAGAATCCTGGAGTACAGGGAGAGCTGCTTCCATACGGAGAATCTCCTCTGACAATGAGGCCTTCAGGCTGTCCGGAGCATCGGCCAGGCGGCTTCGGCACTCATCCATTGACCTGCTGAAAGAGGAAATTGACTCTCGGATGCTTCTCACATTGCCGAGCATTTCGGCATAATGTCTTATTTCATCATTCTCTCCCAGCCCCTTTCCGGAGTCCCCGTCACTGTGAATCTGTCCCGTGTCCCCGGCAGGGTCAAGGCGGCAGAGCTTTTCTATTCCGGCCGGAGAGTCCACAGCCTTCCTCACAGGCATGCTGTCATACTCGAGCACGTAGATGTCCACGCTGTCCGCAGGACAATTCCTGTCTGATGCGAATATTGAATATTGCCCGTCGTCGGTATTGATGTAAAGATAGTCATTGTAAGGGGAAGAGAACGGAAATCCCATATTGACAGGAAGACCCCAGTCGTTCAGCTCATAATCCCAGTCTGCCACATAGAGGTCGTAGCCACCCATTCCGTACAGACCCTTCGAAGCGAAGAAAAGCTGGCTCCCGTCAGGGGAGAGCATAGGATAGATTTCATTGTCATCGGAGGTCATCTGCTCACTCAGAAGGCTTGGAGCAGACCAGATAGTATCCTGATATTCAGAACGATAGATATTTCTTATTCCATCCTGGTCCTCTGCCGACCAGTACAGGACGTCGGAATCTTCCGGCACGAATGTGGCACTGACTACTTCGTCCGCTTTCTTGTCCAGCTGGTTAGGCACGTTCCTCCAGACCCCGTCCCCAAGAGGGTAGTAGAGGAAGAAGTCCTTCAGCGGGAACCTCTGCCTTGCCACTACGACCGGGCTGCAGCAGAATCCGGTCATGCTCTCTCCGTTCTGCGCCTGGGCCATCAGCCTGTCAATCTCCGCCCGTGAGGTGGAGTCGGCATTGTCCTTCGCATCCATAAACACCTCCACGGCCTCGCTGAACCGGTAACTCTTCATCAGAAGGTCAGTCCTGGCCTTCAATGTCCCGATATCCACCTTGAGTGAATCCCCGGATGCCGGAGACGCCGTGGCAGGCACGGATATACAGCAGCAGACTGCCGCCGCTGCAAAAAAGCTCATATATTGTTTCAGTTTCAATCCCAAATCCCTTTCGAAAGTCATTCTTGCCTTGCAAATTTAACAAATTACTTGCATAAAGTTTCTTTCTAAGAAAAAAATAGATAAATTTGCAGTCTTGTATATCGTGCCGTGCCGTCCCCTGATGAAAACAGGGCCGTGCAAAGCCTGAAAAACAGAAACTAAAATAATTAAAATAATTCAACAATGCAAAGTAAAGGTGCAATCAAATTTGTGGCGATTCTTCTCGCCATCGCCTGCATCTGGCAGCTCTCCTTCACTCTTGTGACAAGCATCCAGGAGAACAAGGCGGAGAAGTATGCGCAGGCTGCAGTCGATAAGTTCACTCAGTCAGAGGAATTCGCAGCGGTTCCGGAGGGAGACAGGGCATACGTCCTCGATTCACTTTCCAAGAAACTTAACCGCACTTACATCGATTCCATTTCCAACGAGAAGGTTTACTTCCGTTACACCTACAAGGACGTGAAGTCCAAGGAGATCAATCTCGGTCTTGACCTCAAGGGAGGTATGAACGTGATGCTCCAGGTGCAGCTTGAGGATATTGTTTCAGCCCTTGCAGGTGACAACAAGACTCCTGAGTTCAACCAGGCTTACGACCTCGCCCTTGAGCGCAGCAGGAACTCGGCCAGTGACTTCATCACCCTCTTCGCAGATGCGTGGAAAGAAGTTTCAGGCGGACAGAGGCTCGCACAGGTATTCGGAACAATTGACCTCGCATCCCGCATCACTCCACAGACCTCTGACGAAGAAGTCATCAGCGTCATCAGGGAGAATGCCGAGAGCGCAATCGCCAACTCGTTCAACGTCCTCCGCAACCGTATCGACCGTTTCGGTGTGACCCAGCCTTCAATCCAGAAAATCGGCAATACCGGACGTATCCTCGTCGAACTTCCTGGTGTCAAGGAGCCTGAGCGTGTGAAGAACCTCCTCCAGGGAACCGCTTCCCTCGAGTTCTGGACAACCTTCACCAGCGAGGAAGTTCTCGCAGACCTCAGCGCCCTCGATGCAGCCCTCGCACAGGCAACTGAGGATGAGGCAGAGGAAACCGAGGCTGCAGCCGACAGCACATCCATTCTCGACAGCGAGCTCAGCAGCTCCGCCAATGATGCCAAGGCTCTCGAGGCCTACAAGAAGCAGCATCCTCTCTTCGCTCTTCTCCAGCCTTCACAGGCAAGGGGCAGCGCCTGCATAGGATATGCGCAGGGTGCTGATACAGCAGCCATCAACAGGATGCTCAGCTCCAACATTGCCAAGGGTATTCTCTCCCCTTACCTCCGTCCGAAGTGGACAGTGAAGCCATCACAGTACATAGCCGGCGGCAATGTCTTCGAACTCGTTGCCATCAAGGCTGACCTCAATGACGGCAAGGCCCCTCTCGACGGCTCCGCAGTAACAGATGCACGCGTATCTTACGACGGTACCGGAATGAACAAGGGCAATCCTTCTGTTTCAATGTCAATGAACGCCGAGGGCGCAAACACCTGGGCACGTCTTACCAGGGACAACATCGGCAAGCAGATTGCCATTGTCCTCGACGGTCTCGTATATTCTTATCCTAACGTACAGAACGAGATTTCCGGAGGACATTCATCCATCACCGGAAACTTCGACGTAGAGGAGGCTACCGACCTTGCTAACGTGCTCAACTCTGGTAAGCTCCCTGCACCGGCCAAGATTGTCCAGGAGCAGGTTGTAGGTCCTTCACTCGGTTCAGAGTCCATCAGGGCCGGTCTCATATCATTCATCATCGCGTTCTTCCTCGTGCTGGTGTACATGATATTCTTCTATAGCGGCGCAGGTTTCGTAGCTGACATCGCTCTCCTCTGCAACGTGCTCTTCCTCTTCGGAACCCTCGTTTCATTCGGAGCTGTCCTCACACTGCCTGGTATCGCCGGTCTCGTACTGACCCTCGGTATGGCCGTTGACGCCAACGTGATCATCTACGAGCGTATCAAGGAGGAACTTGCAGCCGGCAAGGGTCTCAGCAAGGCTATCGCCGACGGTTATTCCAATGCTTACTCAGCCATCATCGACGGCCAATTGACCACAATGCTCACCGGTTTCGTTCTCTTCGTATTCGGCTCAGGCCCTGTACAGGGATTCGCAACCACCCTCATCATCGGTATCATCACCTCAGTAATCACCTCTATCTTCATTACAAGGCTGATTCTTGAGGGCCGCGTATCAAAGGGCAAGAGCATCTCATTCGAGAACAACCTTACCAAGAACTTCCTCAAGAACACCCACTTCGACTTCATCGGCAAGAAGAAGATCACCTACATCTTCTCAGGCGTTCTCATTCTCATATCCCTCGTTTCCATCTTCACCAAGGGCTTTACCTACGGTGTTGACTTCACCGGTGGACGTACATACGTTGTAAGATTCGACCAGCCTGTATCCGCCGAGGAGGTAAGGGCATCTGCCGAGGAGGCATTCGCAGGTTCAGTTGAGGTCAAGCAGTTCGGTGGCGACAGCCAGATGAAGATTACCACCAAGTACGGTATCGAGGACGAGTCCGCAGAAATGGCAGCAACCGTTTCCACAATGCTCTACGATGCAGTCAAGGGCTTCTTCGCAAGCGAGATTTCATACGCTGAGTTCACTGAGACACAGCAGAATCCTAACGGTATCGTTTCTTCCGACATGGTAGGACCGACCATCGCAAACGACATCAAGAGGGATGCGGTAATCGCCGTTCTCATCGCCCTCTTCGTAATCTTCGCCTACATCGCATTCAGGTTCAGGGGCTGGACATGGGGTCTCGGAGGTGTCGTATCACTTGCACATACCGCAATCATCGTGATAGGCTTCTTCTCCCTCTTCTCCGGCATACTTCCGTTCAACCTCGACGTTGACCAGACCTTCATCGCGGCTATCCTGACCATCATCGGATACGCCATCAATGACAACGTGGTCATCTTCGACCGTATCCGTGAGTACAAGACTCTCCATCCGAAGGCTGACTTCAGGGAGAACACCAACCTCGCCCTCAACAGTACTCTTACCAGGACGATGAACACCTCTATTTCCACCCTCGTGACAATGCTTGCAATCGCCATCTTCGGCGGCGAGTCTGTCCGTGGTCTTTCCGTGGCTCTCATCCTCGGTATCTGCTTCGGTACCTACGCATCCCTCTTCATCGGTACTCCGGTGATGTTCGATGCAACCGCTTGGAACAACAGGAGAAAGGCAGCCAAGAAGAAATAATCAAGGCTGATACTGATAAAAAAGAGGCTGACTGAAAAGCCTGTCATATCGAGCGAAGCGCGCAGCGCACAGTCGAGATATCTATATGCAAACAGATCTCTCCACTCGCTTTGCTCGGTCGAGATGACAGATGGGGCTTTTCAGCCAGCCTCTTTTATCATTATATTTGTATTATATTTGCCGGAAACATTGACCCGTGCAGCATAATGAGATCAAGACTGCTAATATC
>JBJEBP010000213.1:0-8504 GCA_051870135.1 Candidatus Cryptobacteroides sp.
CCTTGTTCACTACGACAATAGGCTTCTTGCCCATCTGGAGCGCCTTCTGCAGCACGAAACGGGTCTGCGGCATGCAGCCCTCGAACGCGTCCACAAGCAGGAGAACGCCATCAGCCATATTGAGCACACGCTCCACCTCGCCACCGAAATCGCTGTGGCCCGGAGTATCGATGATGTTGATCTTTACACCTTTATATACTACAGAGACATTTTTTGCAAGAATGGTGATACCTCTCTCACGCTCAATGTCATTGTTATCCAATATCAACTCCCCAAGATTCTCAGGCTGGCGGACAAGATTGGCCTGATAAATCATCCTGTCCACGAGGGTAGTCTTGCCGTGGTCAACGTGCGCGATAATCGCGATGTTCCTTACATCCATATAACTTTTCCAATAAAACAACCTGCAAAATTACTCATTTCTTCGGTTTTAATGAACTTTTTATATTAATTTTGCAACATAATAATCTAAATATGACAGAAAAAATCATCATTCTCGATGCCGGTTCCCAGGTGACCCAGCTCATTGGACGACGCCTGAGGGAACTGAATGTCTTCTGCGAAATCTATCCTTACAACAAAATGCCGGAGCTTGACGCGACCGTAAAAGGCGTGATCATTTCAGGCAGCCCCTGCTCTGTAAGGGATGCGAATGCCCCACAGATTGACATTGACTCAATTATCGGAAAACTTCCTCTCCTCGGAATCTGCTACGGAGCGCAGTACCTCGCAAGCAAATGCGGCGGTAGCGTGGAAGGATCCCTCGCAAGGGAGTACGGACGCGCAATGCTGAACGTGGTGAAGGCCGACTCCCCTCTCCTGAAGGGCGTGGAAGCCCATTCACAGGTATGGATGTCCCACGGTGACACCATCTCCGCCATTCCCGGCAATGCCGAGGTAATCGCCTCGACGGATGACGTTGTCAATGCCGCCTTCCAGTTCAAGGACAATGCCGTCTATGCCGTCCAGTTCCATCCTGAAGTGTTCCACAGCGTTGAAGGTACGAAAATTCTCTCCAATTTCGCCTTCGGAATCTGCGGTTGCAAGGGAGAATGGACCCCGGCCTCTTTCATTGAGACAACAGTGGAGGAACTCCGCAACCAGCTCGGCGACGACAAAGTCATCCTCGGTCTCAGCGGCGGCGTGGATTCCACAGTGGCGGGAGTGCTCCTGAACAAGGCTATCGGACACAACCTCACCTGCATTTTCGTAAACAACGGACTCCTCAGGAAGAATGAGTATGAGGACGTTATGCATTCCTACGAGGACATGGGCCTCAATGTAATCGGCGCGGACGCATCAGAGGATTTCCTCAGGGAACTCGCGGGCGTGACCGAACCTGAAGCCAAGAGAAAGATTATCGGAAGGCTCTTCGTGGAGACCTTCGACAAATACGCCAAGACCATTGAAAATGCCAAATGGCTGGCCCAGGGCACCATTTACCCTGACGTAATCGAGTCTGCCGGCATCCCTGGCATCGCCTCCAAGATCAAGTCCCACCACAATGTTGGAGGTCTTCCGGAGAAGATGCATCTCAAGGTAGTCGAGCCGCTCAAGATGCTGTTCAAGGACGAGGTCCGCAGAGTCGGCCGCTCCCTCGGCATCAAGGAAGAACTCATCGGAAGGCATCCTTTCCCGGGTCCGTCCCTCGCGATACGAATCATCGGTGACGTGACAGAGGAGAAGCTAAGGGTGCTCCGCGAGGCGGATGATATATATATTAGAGGTCTCCGAAACTACGACTGCACCGGGATGGGCTTCCCTTCAGCCTCAGACCCGAGAGTGATGGCCACCAACCTCTACGACGCAATATGGCAGGCCGGAGTAATCCTCCTTCCTGTCAAGAGCGTAGGCGTTATGGGTGACGAGAGGACATACGAGAACCCTGTAGCCCTCCGTGCCGTGGTATCCACGGATGCAATGACCGCAGACTGGTTCCAGTTCCCTTACGACTTCCTCGCAAAGGTCAGCGACGAGATAATCAACAAAGTCCGCGGAGTGAACCGCGTAGTCTATGACATCTCGTCGAAACCGCCTGCCACAATCGAGTGGGAATAGGTCAGAGGCCCATTTCCTCCCTGATATTGCCAGCAATACAATTCACCAGCCTCGAAAGAGCCTCGGAACTTGCCCAGGCCGTATGAGGAGTGAATCTCAACTTTTCCGGGTGGCGTGTCCGAAGCAGCGGACTGTCACCCGGAAGTGGTTCCTTGGTGAACACGTCGAGGGCTGCCCCGCCAATCAGGTCATTGTCAATGACTTCCGCCAATGCCTCCTCGTCCACGATTCCGCCGCGTCCCATATTGACAATGATTGCCGAAGGCTTCATCATTGCCAGTTCCCGGGCGCCAATCAGGCCCGCCGTCCTCTCATTGTAAGGAGCGTGGATGGAAATCACATCCGAGGTGCGCATCAACTCCTCGAGGGAAATGCTCGGCCATTCCTTGCAATGTCCCGTTCCGGAAGTGGAATAATAGACCACCTCCATCCCGAAGGCTTCAGCCACCCTGGCCACGCCTGTGCCTATTGCACCCATTCCTACAATGCCGATGCGTTTGCCCTTGATTTCAATGTAAGGGCGAGAAACATCAGTGAACAATGTCCCTTTGGAATAGGTCCCGTCCTTGACAGTATTGTCGAAATAAGGAGCATTGCCCATGAGCGAGAGAATGTGCATGAACGTGGTCTGGACGACCGAGTCGGTCGAATAACCGGCAACATTACGGACCGGGATGTTCCTCTCACGGCAGGCTTCGAGGTCAATGTTGTTGACACCCGTGGCAGCCTCGCAGACAAGGCGAAGCTCAGGGGCCGCATCAAGTAAAGCCCTGGTTACCAATACCTTGTTTACAATCAACACATTGCAGTCTTTCACCCTCTCCAGGGCCTCTTCGGGGGTTGACTCAGGCCAGCAGACCAGTTCCCCGAGTTCCTCCAGGCAGCCCAATGAGGTATCCCCCACCGTGGCCGCGTCAAGATATACTATTTTCATTTTCCAAGATTTTTTCTTGCGAATCCGACTCTCGAGGCCATCCAGGCACGCAGAGTCTCCCATTCATAATAATTGCCTGAATACGGTTCCAGGGCGGGGATATCGGTTTCTTTCTCATTGTAGAGAAGTTTCACGAGCACTTTTCCGGCAGCATTGCGATAGAAAATCATCTGGAGATTGGAGCCCATCGGAATCCTCTCGTACGTATTCCAGTTGTCGTGGGCCGTTTCTGACGGAAACTTCACGCTCATCTCCCGGATACCCAACAGGCAGGTCAATGGAAGAAGACCGGAATCATGGCCGAAACGCAGGTCGGCAGCCCTGCCGGAACCGGCCTGAAGCGCAGCATCTGCCTTGACAATGAAATCCTCCAGCAGGTCATCCGCAGGGCTCATTGCCAGGTCACCGAACTCCTCGGAATTGGCCACCTCCGCGAACATGTCGTCGGAATCGCATTCTGCAAATGCCGTAAGTTCCTCAATGTCAAAATATTGCATTATGTCAATGTCGAGAAAGTCGAGGTCCGGGGCCATTACGGCGGCATCGTACAATGCCAATGCAAACTTGTACGGGTCCTTCAGCCGGGCAGCTGCGGCATCGGCGTCCTTGAACATTGTCGCGAACAATTTTCCGTATCCGCAACGCTCCCTCTTGAGCGGGCCGAGATGCGTTCGTACAAAGGCCTTGATTTCCTTGTGGGGATTGCCCTTCATTATGTAGGCCATGTAGCGGTCGCCAGTATAGAATGCGAAGTCCAGGTCCGGGTTGCAATCGTCCAAGCCCTGGGAGAAATTGCACATTGACAGGATGCAGCGGTTCACGGTGCTGGCACAGCATTCCACCTCATTTCTCGCCTTGGAGCGGAAAACCGAAGGGAAACGATTGTACATCCTTTGGGCTATTTCGTAATGCTCCCTTGCCCCGAGCGGGGTCAGCTCACCCCACATATCTTTATGGGCATCAGCTATTTGCAATGCTCCCTCCATAATTTTGCGGCCTGTTTCTGTCAAGATGTCGGCCGTCTTTCCATACCCGTCATACAATGGAGTATATGTCTCAGGATGAGCACGATAGCGCGAGCCGTGACGGCCGAAATGGGAAATGTAGAAAGGCTTGAAACCTTTGGGAGCCGGGCTATCGGTCAGGTCAACGGTATGGTAAGGGTGATACACCCCGGAAGCGGCATCCCTGTAGTCACTGATAATGTCGGAATAAGTCTGGGCCCGTCCAAGTCCGAAAGTGGCCAGGATGGCTAGGACCGCAATAATGGTCTTTCTCAGCATTGTCATTTTATTGCAATTTATGTCAAATTTTATCCCGGCAAAGATAAAAAAACGGCTCTGCAATACCAAGAGAAGGCGATTTTAAAATTTATCCGTGTTCATTTTCTGAATGCGGATAATCATTCCGTACTTTGCAGATGTAAACCGGAGTCAGGGCCCGAATTCCGGAGATATGTAATCGGCTTCCAGGCAGCCAGTCTGACATTTTTGCGCTCCAGCCTGGAACGGAGCGCTTCAAATTGGAATTGAGATGCGGAGATTGACTTTGACTGCATCTGTCCTGCTTCTGATATTGGCGGGAGGATGCAATGACAATGGGGCTGACATCGGGATTGAAGACTGGGACAGCAAAGAGGAAATGGGTCACGACCAGATAGTTCTCGGAAAGAAACTGGAGGACCCGTATTCTATTGCCAATATCACCAAGGCATTGACGAGCCTGTATCCGACCAGGGCGGACAGGATTGACATTACCCCGACGGACGTGTATGTGAGGTTCCTCCCGAAGAGCGAGGAGGAATACCAGCTGCTGGTGGATGCCGGTTACGAACTGATGGACCATCCTTTGGACTACAAGATTCTCAAGGACGGGGACTATTATCACGACCCTGGGATTGAAGAGGAGGAGATTACCTGGCAGTATGCCGTCCTGCCTCACGGCGCCAAGATGCCGGAAGGCATTGAATATGAGATACTTGACGATTGCTATATTCCGGAAACGGGGACCAAGTCCGATGACGGGATTGACTGGGATGCCGTGGAGAGGGAGGCCTTCAGGCTTACCGGCAATGAGGATATGCTCAGCAGCCTGACCCGGGGAGAGGCGGAAAAACCGGAGGGCAGGATTACGATTGTGGACAAGGATGCCAACGGAGGGAAGCCTTTCGGAGTGGCCGGAGTCAAGGTTGTGTGCAATGTTTTCGTCAAGTTCGCCTCGGCTTACACGGACAGGGACGGTTACTACAAGATGGAAAAGAAATATTCTTCCAATCCGCGCTACCGCCTGATGTTCAAGAACAAGGAGGATTTCGCCATCGGGTTCAACAAGATCATTATCCCGGCATCGACATCAGCGCTCGGCAAGGACGGGCCAGAGGGAAAGGATGCGGAAATTACCATTGACTCGGATAGGAAACTCTGGTGCAGGGCCGTTGTGAACAATGCCGCCTACGACTACATCAACAGATGCGGGGCGGATGACATGAACATTGCCAGACCTCCCAAGAAGCTGAGAATCTGGATTTTCCAGAAGGCAAACAGCAGCAGCGCGGTAATGATGAGGCAGGGAGCCGTAATCGACCACGCCCTGGTGAAAAGTTTTCTCGGGGAGTTCTCCGGCATCCTGAAGGTATTCCTTCCGGACATTACCATTGGGGCCCACAGCGACATTTCCTATTCCACATTGTACTCCACAACCTGCCACGAACTGGCTCACGCGAGTCATTTTGCCCAGGTCGGCAAGGACTACTGGAACAAGTACATCAAGTTCATAATCACCTCATTTGTCCAGAGCGGCGGGGTCACATACGGGACCGGCGAGGAGGAGAATGCTGGCTATTGCGAAATCGGCGAAATGTGGGCCTATTATGTCCAGAATGAGATGTACAATGAAAGATACGGAGGGGCAATGCCTTCCGCCGGTCTCAATTACTGGTTCCATCCGCAGATTCTCCGGTATCTGGAGGAGCGCGGGCTGAGCCGCTGCCAGATCTTCGCGGCCCTGACCAAGGACGTGAATACAAGGAAGGCCCTGATGGCCAAGCTGATCGAGCTGTATCCGGAAAAGACGCAGATTATACAACAAGTATTCATCCGATATGCAGTCTCGTAGTTTTACACGCCTTATGGTCCTGATGGCCCTGTTCTGCATATCCTTGACGGAAGCATCGGCGCAGAGGATGGCGGCGGGAAAGGGTTCCGTCTCCACCAATGTGGCAGGATATGCCAACTTGTTGACTCTGAATGCGGAAGGCTCTGTCCCGGTATCTCGTCACTGGACATTGAACGCTGGTGCGAAATACAACCCGTTCTCGTTCGGGAAGGAGCAGTTCCGGAACAAGCAGCAGGCCTATTATGCAGGTATGCGGTACTGGCCCTGGCATACTTACTCCGGATGGTGGATTAATGGAAAACTTCAATACCAGGAATTCAACGCAGGCGGTCTCAGGAGGGCGAAGACCAGGGAGGGTGACCGGGCCGGGCTGGGCCTGGGAGCAGGATTCGCCTATATGGTCGGGAAGCATTTCAATGTTGATTTCGGCGCAAGCCTGTGGGGTGGAATGGAATGGTTCACGACCTACTCCTGCCCCGTCTGCGGTGACCTGGAAGAGTCCGGAAGGAAGATCTTCATCCTTCCCTGCGACATTGTGATTGCCATAAGTTACATATTCTGACTTTTGTTCAAGATGCCTGTTGAAAAAACTATCAAAAGGGGGATGTCCCTGTTCTTGTTCGCCGTCCTGCAGTCCTTTATCACCTGCCCGGGCTGTTCCGTGAAGGAGGACAGGGACCAATGCCCCTGCATTTTGAGGATTGTCTATGCTGAAGATGATGGAGGGATGCTGGCAGAAGGGATTGGTATTTGTCTGGACGGAACTGCCGATGGGGACGGGCTAGGCGATGGTCATTGGCCGGATGAGGGGCCTGATGCTGGACACGGAGCTGTTGATTCGCAGGACCTGGACGGAGAGCGGAGCTTGGCCGGGGCGCGGAACTTAGCTGGGGCGCGGAGTTTGGCTGGGATTCGGAGCTTGGCCGGGGCTCGGAGTTCCTGGGCGGGGAGTTTCGGGGCGGGGAGTTTCGGAGCGCAAAGTTCCGGAGCGCAGAGCCTCGGGGTGCAGAGCATGGCCGGGACTCGGAGTTTGGCTGAAGAGCGGAGTTTCGGAGGCGGAAGAAGACACTTGGATACGGCCGTAACCATTATTTCCGGGCTGGAAGTGAGCCTTAGAGCGTGGAGAGGAGACCTGGATGTACTGACATTGTACCCTGTGGATGCGGAAAGGATGGAAGAGGACGGGGAATGCTGGTTCAGGATAAGGGAGGGCTCCTCCTGCCCGGAAATTTGGACGGCCCATTCAAGGGTCAATACCGGAAGCGACAGGGCCGTAGTGCAATGCAACCTCCGCAAGAGTCATTGTCGTATTAGGATAATATTCAATGGCACAGGTAGTTATGTAATCAGGGCGAGAGGCAATGTCTGCGGCTACGGATATGACGGCCAGCCTTACCCGGGCAGTTTCATGGCCGATGCGCAGGCTGACGAGGATGGTTCGCTATATGTTTGTGTTCCAAGGCAGTATGACAATTCCCTGATGCTGGACCTGATTTCCGGGGACGGCGGAGTGCGTTCATTCGCCATTGGCAATTACCTTGCGGAAAGCGGCTATGACTGGGGCTCGGACGACCTGCACGATGCGACAATCACCATTGACTATGCCGCCACCTCGGTGACCTTCACCATTGACAAGTGGAGCCGGACGCTGCAGTTCGAGACGGTGATTTGAGGGGATGTGCTGAACAAGTTGCGAATAGTCATCCAAGACTGGTTATGCACGGAGGAAGAAATTGCCCCTCCCGCTTGTGAATTAGAAAACATTTCGTATATTTGCAGTCCATTCTGATGCGCGGGTGGCGAAATTGGTAGACGCGCTACTCTCAGGAGGTAGTGCCGTAACAGGCGTGGCAGTTCGACTCTGCTCCCGCGCACAAAACAGGATGACCGGTTTCCGGCCATCCTGTTTTGTTTTTTGACCACCCCCTCTGACATTGAACCTTCCACGATATGCCGCCCCAGCGTGGATGGTGCGCCTCCCAGAATGGCACCCTCCACGGTTCAGGCTTTCTGTGTGGATGGTGCAACCAGTTAGATACGCACCCTCCACGATTTTGGGCCTGGCTCGTGGAGGGTGCGGCATTCAAATTGGCACCTTCCACGCTGAAGGTGCTTTTCGTGGAGGGTGTGCCACAGGAGTGGACCTTCCACGCTGGAGCTCTGAATCAAGGAAGGTTCTGGGTCTACACTACGATTACCACGCGTAAATGCGCAACAACCGACAGGCAAGCGAGCCTTTCCCGGAGCCCGGCGCAGTCTTGTCGAGTTGTAGCCGCCGGAGACGCTTTATTCCGGCGGCGGTGCTGCAATGACATAACCTTAACGTATGAGATGCAGCAAAACTCGTAATCCTCGTGACATTCATTTGGAACCGGAAATGCCAATACAAGGTATTGTG
>JBJEBP010000214.1:0-8450 GCA_051870135.1 Candidatus Cryptobacteroides sp.
GCTGATGCGTATCTCAGCGAAATCTGGTTGTCCCGTAATCGGGCAAAGGCTCGTAAATTCAGGGCAATTGAAACGTACCCAGTAATCGTTTTCCGGATGTTTGTTCTCGAAGGTTTCAAGCACCTCCGGAGCATAGTCCATTTTATAATCTGTTTTATTTCCGAGGGACTGCAGGCCCTCAAGTTCTCTTCCTTCTGACATAATTGAAATGCTTGGGTGGCAATCCGTCCGCAGGCAGTGTGCAAGGACCTGCGGCGAACTGTCAACAATATTATAAATCTGTGATTTTAAATGGATTATAGGAGATATTCCTGTCGTATTCATCCACGCCTTCGCTCTTCTTGAGAGCCTTGACAACAATAGCGGTGACCGGCAAGATGACAATCTCGTAGCAAACTTTGAACGTCACCTGTGCGAGCATCATCATAGCAAGGGCCCGGATCGGTGTTCCCCAGAATACGATAGGCATGAAGATGAGCGAATCGAGAAGTTCTCCTGCCAATGACGATACAATAGCCCTAAGGGAGAATGCCTTTCCAGATGATGCCACCTTCATCTTGCTCAGTACCAATGAGTTCAATGTCGAACCGGCGAGGAAGGCGAGCAAAGATGCGAATGCGACCTTCGGAGCAAGGCTGAAAACGTAGTTGAAATGCTCGGCCCCGTCCCAGAATGATGCTCCCGGCAGCAAGGCTACGAGCTGGCCGGTGATGGCGATGAAGAAGTTCATCGCAAATGCGGTCCAGATGACGAGTCTGGCCTTGCGGTAGCCCCAGACTTCGGTGAAGCAGTCATTCAGGATGTAGGAAAGCGGGAAGATGACAACGGCTCCCGGCAATGTCAATGCCCCCAGTGCGAAGACTTTTGTCGCAAAGAGGTTGGATGCTATCAGGCATACTGTGAAGAGTATGGCAAGCAGCAGAAAAGTTACTGATACTTTTTTGTTCATTTTCTTGTTTTTTAAGTGGTTCTCAAGCACACTATATTTTCCCCCTGGCCCCCATTATGGGGGTATGGCGCTTCGTGCGCCATGTTCAATCCCCCCATCCCCCTTTTCAAGGGGGCGATCAGCGCTTCGTGCGCACCATCGCCGCTAGGCCTGCGCTTCGCTGTTCTTCGCGCGGCGGCTGATGCCGCCGGAGGGAGGGGCCCAAACGAAGTTTGGGAGGGCCTGGTCCGGAGAAATGAGGTGTCATTCCGCCCACCAGGCTTACTAATCACCGTAAACAATTTACGCCGCCTTGTTATAGCAGGCAATTATTCCCCGGCCTCTTTGAGGCGCTCGGCGTTCTCGGCTATCTGGAGCTGGTCTATGCACTCCTGGATGTCTCCGTCCATAAAGACAGGAAGATTGTACATCGACCAGTTGATACGGTGGTCAGTCACACGGGACTGAGGATAATTGTACGTACGAATCTTGGCCGAACGGTCACCTGTCGAAACCATCGTCTTGCGCTTCGCCGCAATACCGTCCAGATACTTCTGATGCTCCATATTGTAAAGCCTCGTCCTGAGCTCCTCCAGAGCACGGTCAAAATTCTTAAGCTGTGAACGCTCCTCCTGGCACTGCACTACAATACCCGATGGGATATGGGTAAGACGCACAGCCGAATAAGTAGTATTCACACCCTGGCCTCCAGGACCCGAAGAACAATAGGTATCCTTGCGGATATCATTCATATCCAAGTCAATATCAAACTCGTCAGCCTCCGGGAACACAGCCACGGAAGCCGCGGAAGTCTGGATCCTGCCTTGAGTCTCGGTCTGGGGCACACGCTGCACGCGATGCACGCCGGACTCATATTTCATAGTGCCATAGACACCATCATTGTTCGATGAAAGTTTGAATACAATCTGCTTGTAGCCGCCCGAAGTACCAGGAGCCTGGTCGGTAATCTCAAGCCTCCATCCCTTGCTCTCGGCATACTTGGAATACATACGGAAAAGATCGCCGGCGAAAATGGCAGCCTCGTCGCCGCCTGTGCCGCCACGAATCTCCACCATCGCATTCTTTCCGTCATCCGGGTCAGCCGGAATCAGCAGAAGCTTAATATTCTGCTCCATATCAGGAAGTTTCGGCTCAATCTCGGCAATCTCCTCCCTTGCCATCTCCCTCAAGTCCTCATCTTTCTCATTGGCCATAATATCCTTGGCCGCGGCCAGATCCTCGACCATCTTCTTATACTCATGACCAGCCTTGATAATAGGCTCCAGCTCCTTGTAATCCTTGTTCAGCTGAACAAACTTCTTCATGTCCGCCATCACGGCCGGATCAGCAAGCTGTGCCTGCAAAGCCTCATACTTGTCCTGGAGACCCAGAACCTTCTCAAGCAACGAATTATTATCTGCCATAAAAACTATATTCTGCTGTTATTCAGCAATTTTCAATTAAAATCAAATCTCCTTAACGTAGCAGCGACGCCTCATATAGAGCTCGTGCTCATACTTGCCCCATACATTGACAGCCGAGTTCGTCTCAATCTGCGGATTGGAAATCGCCCAGACAGTGCCGGAATTCTTGTACTTGTCCGCCATCGAGCAATGGAAAATGGAACTTACACCCTTATTCTGCCACATCGGCGTTGCCCCATTCAGCATAAGGTCAACCGTCTCATAATTGTGCATGGCCTTCAGAAGATGGAACCATCCGAACGGAAAGAGGTGTCCCCTGGCCTTCTGCAATGCCTTGGAAATAGTCGGGAAAGCAATTCCGAAAGCAACAAGCTCATTGTTGGCATCAAGGACGATAGTGCTGACCTTGTCATTGATAAACGGCATGCTGACCTTCGCCTCATGGTCAATCTCCTTCGTAGTAAACGGAATGAAATTATAAACAGCCTCAGCGAAACTTTCATTGTAAACCTTGAAGAAATACCTGACCATCTCCTTGTCCTTCTTCAACTTTGCCAGACAACCGTCATGTAGATTATACCTCTCCCTCAGCATCCCTGCAATCCTGCTCACCTTCTCCGGAACACCCTGGTTTGCAACCATCTTGTACTGAAGCCAGTCGCACTCCTTCACATAACCGAGAGCCGTAACCAAATCATTGTAATAAGGGAAGTTATAGAGACAGTTGAACGGAGGAATGTTCTCAAAGCCCTCCACCAGCATACCCTGCTTGCCCAAAGTATTGTAATACAAAGGTCCGTGGACTTCAGTCATACCGTTCTCACGGGCCCAATTCTCCGCAGTAGTCAGCAAAAGCCTGGCAACCTCAATGTCATTTATCGTATCGAACCAGCCGAAGCGGGCACGCTTCTTGCCATACCTCTCGTTATAACGGGGATTTATCATCGCACAGATACGGCCGACTATTTTCTTGCCGTCTCTTACGAGCCATAATCTGTGGGTACAGTAGTCAAGGGCAGGGTCTTTGGTCAGGCTCGCCATCTGGTCCGAGTGAAGGGCAGGAACATATTGCTCATTGTCCTTGTAAAGCTCATCGGGGAACTTTATGAACGCCTTAAGATCCTTCTTCGTCGTGACCTCGGATATAATATATTGCGACATAAACCAAGTTTTAGTACAATTTCATCAATGTAAGCTTACAAATTTACAAAATCTTTCTAACTTTGCAAAAATTCGCCCAAAAGGAGAAAAATTGAGCCAATTGGGAAAGTAAATTACAAATAAATGAAAATGAGAAAGTTAATAGTCCTCCTCGCCGCAATGATAATGTCAGCGGCAGCAATGTCAGCCCAGAATGCAGATGCCATTCTCGGAACCTTCCTCTCGGAAAACGGAACTGGCAAAATCAAGGTTACAAAGGCCGAAGGCAAGTACACCGGAACCCTCATCTGGACCAAGGACGAAGGTGCGCTGGATGTCAAGAATCCTGACAAGTCCCTGAGAAACAAAGTACTGGCAGGGAAAGTCATCCTGAAGGATATGTGCTGGGATGCGGACAAGCGTGAATGGAGGGGCGGAACAATCTATGACCCGGAGAGCGGCAATACCTACAAAGCCACCGTAAAGCTCAAAGAGAACGGAGACCTCACATTGAGAGGCTATGTCGGAGCTCCCGCATTCGGGCGCAACTCATTCTGGACCAGAATAAAAGAATAGGACAGGGCTAAAGACCCCTGGCCTTGCCCTCGTCCCAGATGGCATCCATCTCGGCGAGGGTCATATCTGTAAGATTGCGGCCCTTCCGGATTGTATTCTCCTCAAGATAGGTAAACCTGCGGCGGAACTTGTCACAGGCACGGTTGAGGGCAGTATCCGGATTCAGCCCGTAGAGGCGGGCAGCATTGATTACAGCAAACAGGAAGTCGCCGAGTTCCTCCTCAGCACGGTCACGTGCAGAGCCTGGAGCCGGCGCTTCGTTAACATTGACATCCTGACCCTCTTCCTCAACGGCCATAGCCTCAAGTTCAGCCTGGAACTCACCCTGCTCCTCCTTGACCTTGTCCCATACCTGCGATGGGCACTCCCAGTCAAAGCCTACACCACGGGCCTTGTCCTGCATTGCCAAAGCCTTGAGAATTGGAGGAAGCGAATCAGGCACCCCTGAAAGAATGCGCTTGTTGCCGCCCTTCTCCTTGGTCTTGAGCATTTCCCAATTCTCCGAAACTTCCTGGGCATCAGCTACTTTTGTATCCGAGAAAACATGAGGATGACGGAATATCATCTTCTCGCAAAGACGCTCCATGACATCCGCAATATCGAACTCTCCCCTTTCCTCCGCTATGCGGGAATAAAACACAACGTGAAGGAGCACGTCTCCGAGCTCCTTCTCAATGTCAGTTCCGGATTTCTTGAGAATCGCATCGCTGAGTTCATAGACTTCCTCGATGGTCATCGGACGGAGAGACTCCATAGTCTGTGCGGCATTCCAGGGACAATTCTCCCGGAGTTTCCGCATCACGTCTAGAACCCGGCCAAACTGCGACAGCTTTTCCTCATTGGTATGTGCCATTGACAACAGGCTGAATTAATAAATCCCGACTACTTGGCAGGTGCGACAACCGGTTCCTTCTTCGGCGCAGTTCCGGTAAGCTTTTCAAACTCGCCTTCAACCAGCATCTTGCAAGCTCCGTTGAAACGGGCGCCAAGCTCGACTACAAGTCTCTTGATATGAAGATCACCGGTAACAGTGCACGTATCCTTCAATGTAAGCGTATCCTTGACATACAGGCTTCCATCAAGCTTTCCCCAGAAATCCACGTTCTCGCAGACAATGTCACCCTTGATGACTGCCTTTTCGCCAGCCACTACGCGGCCCTTGCAAATTATCTTTCCTTCAAATGTACCGTCAATGCGGATATCGTTGGGGGAATTGATTTCACCCTTTATAACTGTCCCTGTTGAAATCCTGCTGACCTCGTTCACATTGACAGCAGGTGCCTGTGGTTTTGAACTCATAGCAACAATATTTCTAAAATGATAACCTTCTGTAAAACATTCTATACCAAGCCCTTGCCATGGCAGTTCTTGTACTTGAGACCTGAACCGCAAGGACAAGGGTCATTTCTGCCGACCTTCTTCTCCGCATGTACCGGCATCCTCGTCTGAGGCTTGCCTGAATTCGTCGAGAGGTCTCCCCTCTGGGTATTCATCCTGCTCATGTCAGTCTTGGGCTGGACGGCAGCCCTGGCCTGCTGTGCCTGGTCAGGCTCACGGAGATAGATGGATGCACGGAAGAGGAACGAAAGCACGTCCTTGTTGAGAGCCTCAAGCATTGCGGCAAAGAGGTTGTAACTCTCCAGCTTATATACTACGAGAGGATCCTTCTGCTCGTATGCGGCATTCTGGACAGACTGGCGAAGATCGTCCATATCACGGAGCTGCTGCTTCCAGTGCTCGTCAATCTGATAGAGTATGATGGTCTTGCTCAATGACTTGGCAAGTTCCTTTCCGCCGCTCTCGTATGCCTTCTTGAGATTGAATGCGAGATTGAGGACTTTCCGGCCGTCCGTGATAGGAACGGCGATGTTCTGCCATTTCTCACCCTGTTTCTCATATACATCCTTGATGAAAGGATTGACACGCTCGATCATTGCATCCATCCTTCTGTCGTAAACAGTCTTCATCTGCTCGGTAAGCCTTGACTTGAGTTCATCCGGCTTGGCACCCTCATAGAAAGCTGCGTCAAAGCCCGGGTCTATTGAAAGCTGGGCCATCAGGTATGAAGAGAAATCCTCGTAAGACATTCCGTCTGAATTGTTTACGATAACCTCGGAGGCATCGAGCATCATATTCATGACATCAATCTCGATTCTCTCTCCGGACATCGCATTGCGCCTCCTGGAGTAGATGGCCTCACGCTGATAGTTCATCACGTCGTCGTACTCGAGAAGCCTCTTGCGGATACCGAAATTGTTCTCCTCAACCTTGCGCTGGGCCTTCTCAATGCTGCTTGAGAGCATGCTTGACTCAAGAGCATCTTCGTCCGTCATACCAAGTTTGTCCACTACGGCGGCAATCCTCTCGGAGCCGAAAAGACGCATAAGCTTATCCTCAAGGGATACATAGAATGTGGATGAGCCCGGGTCACCCTGACGTCCGGCACGACCCCTGAGCTGTCTGTCCACACGGCGGCTGTCGTGTCTCTCGGTACCTATGATGGCGAGACCGCCGGCATCCTTGACCTCCTTGGAAAGTTTGATGTCGGTTCCTCGACCGGCCATGTTGGTAGCAATGGTCACGGTACTTGACTGTCCGGCCTGGGCCACAATCTCGGCCTCACGGGCGAACTGCTTGGCATTCAAGACATTGTGCGGAATACCGCGCATTTTCAGCATTCGGCTGAGGAGCTCGGATGTATCCACGTCCGTGGTACCCACGAGAACCGGTCTTCCGGCCTCCCTGAGTTCCACAACCTTATTGATTACGGCCGCATACTTGGCCTTCTTGGTCTTGTAGATAAGGTCGTCATTGTCCTGCCTGATTACAGGCCTGTTCGTAGGAATGACAACAACGTCGAGCTTATAGATGGACCAGAACTCGCCCGCCTCCGTCTCGGCAGTACCGGTCATACCGGCAAGCTTGTGATACATACGGAAATAGTTCTGGAGCGTAATAGTAGCAAAGGTCTGTGTAGCAGCCTCCACGGTCACATTCTCCTTGGCCTCGACTGCCTGGTGAAGTCCGTCGCTCCAGCGGCGGCCCTCCATGATACGGCCGGTCTGCTCATCCACAATCTTGACCTTGCCGTCAACAATGATATAGTCAACGTCCTTCTCGAACATTGAGTAGGCCTTGAGGAGCTGGAGCATTGTATGTACGCGCTCGCTCTTCAATGCGAAGTCCTCCATAAGTTCATCCTTCTTGGCCTGTCTCTCGGCAAGAGTAAGGGATGAATGCTCGATTGAGGCTATCTGGGAGCCCACGTCAGGGAGGACGAAGAAGTTCGGATCGGAAACCTCGGATGCAAGGACGTCATGTCCCTTGTCAGTGAGGTCAACGGTATGGTGCTGCTCGTTGATGACGAAGTAGAGTTCATCTGTCACCTCCGGCATCTGGCGCTCATTGTCCTGGATATAGAAGTTCTCCGCCTTCTGCATCAGCTGTTTCATGCCGGGTTCGCTGAGGAACTTGATGAGAGGCTGATACTTAGGCAGACCCTTCTGGCATCTGAAGAGGAGTTTCCCGCCAAGTGCCTCGTCCCTGTTCGCAATGGCTTTCTTGGCATCATTGAGAGTCTTGGTAATGAGGGCGCGCTGGCTTGCGTAAAGTTTCTCCACGTATGGACGGAACTGCTTGAACTGCTCGTCGTTCTGGGATTTCCCGACAGGGCCGGAAATGATGAGCGGAGTCCTGGCGTCGTCAATGAGGACTGAGTCCACCTCATCGACAATGGCAAAATGGTGCTTGCGCTGGACGAGGTCAGTCATCCTCGATGCCATATTGTCCCTCAGGTAGTCGAAGCCGAACTCATTGTTGGTTCCGAAGGTAATGTCGCACTCGTATGCCTTCCTGCGGGCGTCGCTGTTAGGCTCGTGCTTGTCAATGCAGTCCACCGACAGGCCGTGGAACATGTAGAGAGGTCCCATCCACTCGGAGTCACGCTTGGAGAGGTAGTCATTGACCGTCACCATGTGGACTCCCTTGCCTGCGAGGGCGTTCAGGAATACCGGCAATGTAGCCACGAGGGTCTTACCTTCACCGGTCGCCATCTCCGCGATTTTTCCCTGATGGAGAATGATGCCGCCGATGAGCTGTACATCGTAGTGGACCATATCCCAGGTCTGCTCGTTTCCTCCGGCAACCCAATGGTTTTTCCAGAGAGCCTTGTTCCCGTCAATCTCCACGAAGTCGTGGGAAACGCTCATTGCACGGTCGAAGTCATTGGCAGTAACTGCCACGATTTCGTTCTGGGCGAACCTGCGGGCTGTGGATTTCATTATTGCGAATGCCTCAGGAAGTATCTCATCGAGCATTTTCTCTATGGCCGCATCCTCATCCTTGACAAGTTTGTCGGACTCGGTGGCCAGCTGTTCCTTCTG
>JBJEBP010000215.1:0-2125 GCA_051870135.1 Candidatus Cryptobacteroides sp.
CTGTCTTCTCGAATTTCCTCTTGAATCTCTTGAGAGCCCTCTCAATGTTCTCACCATCTTTAAGCGGTACAATAATCATGTCTGAATCACCTCCTTTTGTTGTAAGTTTCACTGTTTCAATCGAATCCCTCATTATCCGGGACTGCAATTTCTTTCAGCGGGTGCAAAGATACTGCTTTTTTCGGAAATACAAGCATTTTCAGCTTTTCTTTCGTCATGTCTGACTCGCATTTCGTCATGCCCGGCTCGACCGGGCATCTAATAGTCAGTATTATAAATTCTGCATCACCTCCAGCAATTTCTCATAACTATCAACCTCATGGTACCTCACATCCGAGCCTGACATTTCATTGAAAAGTCTCTTCGCACAGGCAATCTTTGCCTTTTCAACCCCTCTGAGTTCCATCGAATCCATTGACCCCTTTGTCTCTGCTATAAAGAATATATGCTTCACTGCCCCCTTATTGAAAGCAATAGCCCAGTCCGGAGCATAATTGCCGACAGGTGTCGGTATCTGGAATGAGCGTGGCAATTTTGCATAAACACATACCTCTTGGGCTGCCTCAAGCTCTTTTGCAAACTTCATCTCCACGCTATTCTCCGCCATTCCATCAGTAAATACATAATCCGTAATATGCTTTGAGGCAGGATAGGCCTTCCCGAAATCAGCGTGTTTGTTGGCAGTGAAGATATCGCTGTCGTACTGTCCCTCCGTAATGTTGTACTTGATATGTTCGACAATCATTGTCGCTTTTTGCTCCTTAATCAGTTTGATAACCTTTCGGATAAATTCCTCTGGATTATTCTTGAACATCAGCAATTTGGAAGGCGATATTCCCCTCAGAATCGCAGCGGCGGTTCTTCTTGTCAATGTAGTTCCCCTGGCGATTTCACCTACCAGGTCGTAAGACACAGTAGAAGTGCTGACACTCCGCAATTCCTTTGTCCTGGACTTCTCGTTACCGAAGGCATCGACGCTTTCCTGCTCACCCTCCCGCAGCACATACTTCAGACGCGACACGTCCAGTTCCGCATCAATACTGGCTATAGCCTTGTCAATCAGCTCATTACTATCATAATGCACCGTATAGACATATTTGTGATTGATTTCCTTCCACAATGCCTTGAACTCAGCCTTGTAGAAATTATCATTCAGCACATTCTCGGGAGTCTTGGTCTTGTTTCCATCCTCGACCATATCGTCAAGTGCAGATGGGTCGAAAATACTGTCGATCAATTTTGAAACTCCCTCCGCTATAGGCTGCAACTTCATAGGAAGAGGCACGACGGAGCCATTGGCAACAGCAGTACGGTATGCGGCAGTCAGATTACTATGCTCATCAATATATCCGTTATCTTCGAGGTAAACGACTATCCTGCCAGCATCAGAATCCGTGATAACGTACGGAGTGCCATCTGCAGCCTTTACGGTCTTGCCCTTGAAATAATCCACTGTGGCCAATACTGGACGTTCCCGACGCTCTTCCCAATTTTCCTTCTGCAATGCATCAGTAAAGGATGAATAACTCTCATTGGCTATGACCGTAAGCCTGTTTATAAGATGTACATCTTCGCCAAGTGTTTGATAATCCATACGGTTACCGGTGCTATCCACACAGATACGCAGGCCACGTCCCACCTCCTGACGCTTTTTTGTCGTTGAAGAAGAATGGCGGAGAGTGCAGATTTGGAATACGTTGGGATTGTCCCATCCTTCACAGAGTGCCGAGTGCGAAAAAATGAATCTCGTTGGCTCTTCAAAGCTCAGAAGTCTCTCCTTATCCTTCAATATCAAGTCGTATGCTGAAATATCTTCCGACAATCCGCTCTTCCTGTTTATTTTCTCTCCATTAGAGACCCTTCCTTTCTTGTCGATTGAGAAATATCCGTTATGAACCTGATCAGGCGCAAACCTGTCCAGATATCTTTGATACTCATCGTCAAACAAGTTCCGTCTCTCATTCAGGGCATTGATATACTCTTCCTCGAAGATAGTCTGAAAGATGCCTTTTACCTCCCGTCCATTCTCATCGTACCCCTTGTATTTTGCAACCTCGTCAATGAAGAATAGCGACAATGTCTTGATACCCTTCTCGAACAACTCCCTTTCTTTATCAAAGGGCGA
>JBJEBP010000216.1:0-8388 GCA_051870135.1 Candidatus Cryptobacteroides sp.
GCAGCAAGGAGAGTCCCGATGCAGTTCAGCTCGAAATTGTAATATGTTCCGTCCTCCGGATCTGCGATGAAGAATTCGCAGCAGCTGTCCTCCCAGACTTTTCCGTTGTCCTCTATGGCCTGTGCACGGAGATCCCTGCCCTCCACGTCGAAGAGAATGCCTATGCCTTCCCTGCACCAGCCCGATGAGAACTTGCAGGACGGCTTTTCAGGCCATTCCGGCCAGTTGACGCAGTCGAGCGAACCTTTTACTCCAGCTTCAAGCGCTGCGTGGAATTCATTGATATCCTTGCATCCGCCGAGACCTTCCACGCGGGGAATCCTCAATGTTACATTATTTTCCATAGTATCAAAGACTTTGCATATCAGTGAGTTTCTTGTAATATCCGTTCAGCGCAAGGAGTTCCTCGTGCCTGCCGCGTTCCACAATCCGGCCCTCGTGCATCACGATTATCTCATCGGAATTCTTGATGGTGGAAAGCCTGTGTGCAATGGCAATCGTGGTCCTGGATTTCATAAGCCTGTCGAGGGCCTCCTGGACCAGTCTTTCAGACTCGGTGTCAAGAGATGCGGTTGCCTCGTCAAGAATCAGTACCGGAGGGTTCTTGAGAATAGCCCTGGCAATGCTGAGCCTCTGTCTCTGGCCACCTGAAAGCTTCATTCCACGGTCACCGATATTGGTGTTGTATCCCTCTTCCTTTTCCATTATGAAATCGTGGGCATTGGCGATTTTCGCGGCTGCCACTACATCCTCCATCGTGGCATTCTCCACGCCGAAGGCTATGTTGTTGAAAATGGTGTCATTGAAAAGAATAGGCTCCTGGTTCACATTGCCCATCAGGCTCCTGAGGCTGTGCAGGCTGAGGTCCCTGATGTCCTGGCCGTCAATCCTGACACTTCCGCCGGTGACATCGTAGAATCTTGGAATCAGGTCAACCAATGTAGTCTTGCCGGCTCCTGATTCACCGACAATGGCCACGGTCCTGCCCTTCTCCACGGTTAGGGAAACATCGTCCAGAACCTTCCTTCCGCCATCGTATGTGAAACTTACGTGGTCGAATTCAATCTTGTCATTGAACCCCGGGAGTTCCACCGGAGATGCGCATTCTTTGATAGTGCTCTCGGAATTGAGAATCTTGTCCACCCTCTCCATCGAGGCCATGCCCTTCGGAATGCTGTAGCTTGCCTTCGAGAATTCTTTGAACGGGTTGATCACGCTGTAGAGCATTACCATATAGAAGAGGAAGGTCGGGGCGTCGAATGTGGCTTTGTCGCTGAGAATCAATGTGCCACCGAACCAGAGGACTATCATTATCATTACCGTGCCGAGGAACTCGCTCATCGGGTGGGCGAGAGCCTGGCGGGTGGATACTTTGGCGGTTTTCCTCCTCACTGAGTCAGTGATGTGGTCAAATCTGTCATCCATCTTCTTCTCCGCGATGAAGGCCTTGATGACACGGAGACCGCCCAGGGTTTCCTCAACCTGTGACATAAGTTCGCTCCACAGGTTCTGGGCCTCGAGAGAACGTTTCTTGAGCTGCCTTCCTATGGCACCCATCGCCCAGGCTATCACCGGTACCACGAGAATGGTGAAGAGGGTGAGCTCCCAGCTGGTGAAAATCAATGTGCTGAAATAGAAGAGAATGAGAATCGGGTCCTTGATAAGCATATCGAGGGTGCTCATGATGGAGTTCTCCACCTCATTGATATCACCGCTCATCCTTGCTATGATATCTCCCTTGCGCTCCTGCGAGAAGAATCCGAGAGGCAGGCTGAGAATCTTGTGGTACATTTCCCTTCTCATGTCCCTGACGACTCCCGTGCGGATTGGGACCATTACCGCGGACGAGCCGAAATAGCAGGCCGTCTTGACGAACGTCATTATGCCGAGGGCGAGACACAGTATCAGGAGGGTGATACCGGCTCCCTTTGCGGCTATGAGGACGGTTACATAGTAGTACGCATTGTTGATGAGAATCTCCTTGATGCCGTATCCGGCTGCATCCCAGGGGATGAAGCTGTACTCCGCGGTGTTCATCTTGAACAGGATCTGGAGCATCGGAATGATTAGGGAGAATGAGAATATGTTGAGGATGGCAGACAATATGTTCAGCACGACGGAGCCGGCGAGATAATGCCTGTAAGGGGTGACGTATTTCTTGAGTACGCGCCAGAATGCTTTCATCTGTTCAAAAATTTAGTTCTGCAATTTAATTATTATTCTTGAGAATTTCTTCAATCCAGTGGAAGATAAGCCATATCCTTTTCTTGTAAACTGTCATATTGAGGCTGTCCACGGTGTCGTACGGCTTGTTGTTGTTCATTGTGATGCCTGAGGTGAAGAGGACGGCTGGGATTTTGTTTTCCACAAATACCTTCTGGTCGCATACCCTGCGGTAGAAGACCTCGGAGAACTCCTTGCTGCCGAAATAGTCGTATCCCAGTTCAAGCCCGGTTCCATATCTGTTGTTGCTCCAGCTGAGCGTGGTGTAATACTTCTTGTCGATATTATCCCTGCCGAGCATTACAATGAAATCCTCCCTGCCGGACTTGAGGCGGCTTGAAGTCCCGCCAATCTGGTCAATGTTGACCACCATTCTGATTTTGTCGGCGGTGATGACCTTTCCGGACTCAGGATCTATCAGCCGTTCCTGCTCAATCATATCCCACAATGCCCTGGAACCCTTCATACTGCTGCTCTTGGCATCCACGGCGGCGAAGATGACATTGGAGTCGTAGGCCCTTCCGAGCAGCCTCATTGCACCGAACATCTCGGCCACGCTCACCATTGCGACAACGCCGGAGGCATTGCTGTCGGCTCCGGGGTAAAGCCTGCCGCCAAGCGTGCCCAGCCCATCATAATGCGCCATTACAATGACATAGCTGTCGTTCTTCCTGCTGGAATTCCCGGGAATCATCCCGAGCATGTTGCGGCCGAACGGACCGTAGAAATGCTTGGTGAAATTTCCGCTGAAGGGGAGCAGGCCAAGCTGTCCGAAACGTCTGGCAATCCAGAATGCCGCCTCCACGCTCCCTCTTGTTCCTGTAGCCCTTCCGCTGCAGATTGAGTCGGAAAGGAACTCCACCTGACGGTAGAGCTTGTTCTCCCAGACTGCATTGTGAGCCTGTCTGCTGCTGATTACTCCTACCTTGCGTACATCGGTGGAGGATTGGGCCGCCACTATGCCTGACAGGCAGAGCAATATGAATATATTGAGGATTTTTTTTCTCATTTCAATGTTTGAAGCACAATTATTGCTAACTTTGCGTTTCCGAAAAGGACCCCAAATTTAGGAATTCTTGACGAGATTATGAAACTTGCGCTTAAAAATACCCTCTTATCAATCCTTCTTGCCGTAATTCCGGTGATTGCGGAAGCACAATATGACAAGGATGTATTCTTCTTCAGGGGGAGACGTGCCCTTGCCGACGGAAAGTTCTCGCAGGCTATCGAGAATTTCAATGTGCTTTCCAGGATTGACTCTACCGACCATTGGACATTCTTCTACAGGGGCATTGCCAAGTACAATCTCGGGGACATCAGGGGTGCGCAGAAAGACTTCAATACTTCAGTCCGTCTCAATCCGGTCTTTACGTCCGGCTATCATTACAAGGCTATAACTGAAAGCAGGTCTGGTGATTATGATAAGGCTCTCGAAGACCTGCAGAGAGCGATTGACCTGAGGCCCGGATATGAAGGGCTTTATTTCAGCCGCGGAGTGACATATTTCCTTGCCCAGCAGTTCGACAAGGCCGTGTCGGATTTCGACAGATACATAAGGAAGGAACCGAAGGACCCGTCCGCCTATCTGAACAGGGGAGCGAGCAAACTATTCCTGAAGGATACGCTGAGCGCATTGGAGGATTACAACAAGGCCATATCGATTGACCGTTTCGAACCGGAGGGATTCATCAGGCGTGGAAGGCTCTATGCTGCCCGCAAGCAGTACCCTGAGGCCATTGCTGACATGAACATGGCCATCAGCCTTGATACTGCCAATACCTTCGCCTATTTCAACAGGGCAATCATGTATTATGAGCAGAATGACTACAATGCGGCAATGTCCGACCTGAACCGTGTGCTGGAAGACGAGCCGGGCAATGCCCTGACATTGTACAACCGGAGTCTCATCAATGCCCAGATAGGCAATCTGGAGGAAGCTCTTCAGGATATGGACAGGGTCATCGGCATCAATCCCGGCAATGTGCTTGCATATTTCAACCGTGCCTCTGTCTTCGTCCAGATGGAGAGGTGGAGGGACGCTCTCGAGGATTATGACAAGGCCATCGAACTCTATCCGGACTTTGCCAAGGCCTATATGAACAGGTCATACGTGGAGAATATGCTTGGAATGAAGGCCGAGTCCAAGCAGGATTACGAGACCGCAAGGAAGAAGGTGAGCGAGTACAGGGCCAAGAACGCCGAGGCGGAAGGCTCTTTCGCCGACACTACCAAGAAATATAGTTCTCTCCTGGCCCTGGATGCGGAGTTTGCAAAGAAGGATTTCGACAATGAGATGCTCCAGCACAGGGACATTGACGTAAAACTCAGGCCGCTCTACCGCTTCGCGCTAGTGGACAGCAGGGACAATGTGAACTATGCCCTGAAATTCAGGTATGAGAATGCCCTGATTGACAGGATGCTGGCGGATTCGCCGGTGCCGGTTGCCATTACTTCGTCCGATACCCTGAAACTCAAATCCCCGGACAAGATTGCGGACAGGATTTATTCATTGCCTTATAATGCCGGGTCGGAGTTCCTCAAGGCCCTCCAGGATATTTCCACGAAGCAGTTCAACTCTGCAATGATGCATTACGGCAATGCTGTGGAAGGCGAGGCGGAAGGCAAGTACGGAGAGCTCTACAAGGCATTCTACTACATGAACAGGGCGGTGCTCAGGGCCGATATGATTGAGTTCATCTCCTCCATTGAAAACAATGTCCAGACCCTCACCATGGATGACCAGGGTACCACGAGGGCCAGGGTCAAGGACCAGGTCAGCAGGGGATACGACTACTCGGATGCCGTGGAGGATATGAGGATGGCCGCTGGAATTGTGGACGATATTCCGTACATTCATTTCAATCTGGGTAATCTTCTCTGCCTGTCATCCTCGTTTGTGGAGGCCATTGACAGCTATTCCAGGGCAATCAATCTCTATCCTTATATGGGGGATGCATACTTCAACAGGGGACTTGTACTTATCTATCTGAAAGACAAGGAGAAAGGTTGCATTGACCTGTCCCACGCAGGTGAACTTGGCGTTTCCGATGCTTATGGTGTGATCAAGAAATATTGTGAGGAGGCTGAACAATGATGCGGTTCATGAGTCTTTCGAGCGGCAGTTGCGGGAATTGCTATTATCTTGAAAATGAGAATGATGGAGTCAGGAATGCTGTCCTGATTGATGCCGGGGTCAGTCTCAGGCGGCTCAAGCAGATTCTTATGCGCAATGGCCTGGATGAGAATTCCTTCAGCGCGATTCTCGTCACTCACGACCACATGGACCATATCCGGAGCCTTGCTTCTTATTGCAAGCGGCTTTCCAAGCCTGTCTATGCCACGGCAGAACTTCATTCCGCCCTTGCCCGCCACTCGTTCGGCTCCCCCTGGGTCGGCCAATGTGCAAGAATACTTGCTGAAGGGGATTGGAATGAGGTGGCCGGCTTCCGTGTCAGATATTTCGTGGTTCCGCACGATGCGACCCAGACTGTGGGATACTATATTCATTCAAATGATCATAAGTTTGTGATAATGACTGATTTGGGAAGGATGACTGAGGAGGCTCTCGCCTTTGCCTCGGAGGCTGATACAGTAGTGCTTGAATCGAATTATGATATGGATATGCTGATGGGCGGGCCTTATCCCCACGAATTGAAAATGAGAATATGCCAGGGTCACGGTCATCTGAGCAATGACGAGTGCGCCGAAGCCGTGAAACGGATTTGGCATCCGGGCCTGAGAAATCTCTTCCTCTGTCATCTCAGCGAGCATAACAATACACCCGACCTGGCGTGGTCCGCTTCCAGGGCTGCCCTTGACGAGGTCGGGGCCGGCAATGTGAACCTTCGTGCCTTGCCAAGGCAGACTCCCTCACCAATGATTAATCTGTAAATTAAACAATATGAACTTCAAGACGTTGTACTCCCGCTTCCTTGTAGCGGCGATTGCCCTCCCTCTATGTCTGGCCTGCTGCCGTCAAGGAGAGGTGAAACCTGTAAAGAACATTATCCTGATGATTCCGGACGGCACATCCACCGCTGTCCTGGATCTTCAAAGATGGTATTATGAGTATGTTGAGCCGCAGGAATGTGGGGCAGCATTGTCCTTCGACCCTTATATCTGCGGGCTTGTGCGTAATCATTGTTCCAACTCGCCGATGCCGGAATCTTCAGCCTCAATGTCGGCCTTTATGACAGGTCAGCTTGTCCAGGGGCCGAACCTCTGCATTTATCCGGCTCCGTCACCGGAGAAGGACTTGATAAAGGTCAATCCGGACAGCACATACCAGCCGCTTGCCACTGTCATGGATGCAGCCAGGATTCTCAAGGGCAAGGCTCTCGGCGCAGTCGTGACGGTGGATGTAACTCACGCTACTCCGGCCGGGACAATCGGCCATTCCGTGAGCCGCAATTCCCGCAGGACCATCATTGACCAGCTTGCATCCGGCAGGATGGACGTTCTTTTCGGAGGCGGATTCAAGAGGGTCAATGACGATGTGAAGGCTATTCTCGCAGACAATGGTGTAGAATACATTGAAGCAGATGCCGAGGCTTTCAGGAAGTTTGACGGGGACAGGCTTTGGGCTCTCTTCACGAGGAGCGATATGTCCTACGAGCTTGAGAGGGACAGCCTGGCCGAGCCATCTCTTGCGGAAATGACGGAGAAGGCAATAGGTATGCTTTCCAGGAACAAGAACGGCTTCTTCCTGATGGTGGAGGGCAGCAAGGTGGATTTCGTAGCCCATGCCAATGATGCCCCGGGCATTCTCTCCGAGTTCGGTGCCTTCGACAGGGCTGTGGCAGTGGCCCTGGACTATGCCAGGAAGGATGGCAATACGGCTGTCATTGTAGTCCCTGACCACGGTACCGCCGGTGTCAATATGGGCGACAGAACGTATAATGATTATGTGAACAAGGGTCTGGATTCCCTTATGGTGGGTCTCAGGGGCATAAAGATGACAGCGGCCCAGCTTGACCCTCTTCTCAGGAAGTGTGCTGCCGACGAGATTCCTGCTGTTTTCAAGGAGAATATGGGCATTGATTTGAATCGCTCGGAATATGATGCACTGCTTGCAGCCCGCGGTTCATCGGAGGATGACTATATGAAGATTGCCTATTCCTACAATCTCCAGCACGAGATTTCCAAGATTGTCCAGAGACATACCCACATAGGTTTCGTGAGCGGCGGTCATACCGGGGAGGATCTTTTCCTGGCTGTCTATAATCCGAACGGCCAGCAGCCTACAGGCCATCTCGAGGCAGCGGATCTCAATGAGTATATGTGCAGGCTGGCAGGGCTACCTGTTTCGCTGGGCGAATTGACTTCCAATGTGTTCGTGAAGCACGATGTGCTGCTTGCCGGCCACTCTTGCTCGGTCGAGGGCGAGAAGAACGATGCCGTGCTGGTAGTGGACGACGGCGTGCTGAGAATCCCTGCCAACAGGTCTTACGTCCTGAAGGGCGAAGAGAAGATTCCGCTGAAGAGCGTTTCTGTTTACGTTCCGGAGAACGGTTTCTTCTACATTTCCAGGGAGATTCTGGGG
This sequence comes from Candidatus Cryptobacteroides sp., assembly GCA_051870135.1. Lineage (GTDB taxonomy): Bacteria > Bacteroidota > Bacteroidia > Bacteroidales > UBA932 > Cryptobacteroides. The sequence continues at coordinate 7,766 of JBJEBP010000216.1, forward strand.
CTGTTGTAGACACTGACGGGTCGGAGAAACAGTCAATTTCATCATTATGTCTATGTTTACATGACGATAAACTGATTATCCGCAATTCGTACAGAATAACTTATTGCCATTAGCGTCATCCCCGGCATGACCGGGGATCTTTCGTAAAGAACTGTCTATTCTATTTGTTTGCAGGCGAGATGCCCGGTCAAGCCGGGCATGACGAAAAAGGGAGCCCGAGCATGACGAAGGGGGAGCCTGGAATAACAATACCTCAGGGCAGGACGAAACTGAGAGCCGGGCATGACGAGACATATCGAGGAAGGATCAATGCCGCAGGGGTGGACTTCCACGCTGGAGGCCTGAATCAAGGAAGGTCCTGGGTCTATACTACGAATACCACGCTCAAGGGCGCAACAACCGACAGGCAAGCTGGTCTTTCCCGGAGCCCGGCGCAGTCCTGTCGAGTTGTAGCCGCCGGAGATGCTTTATTCCGGCGACGGTGCTGCAATGACATGACATGAACGCTGAGATGCCGCAAGCATCGTAATCCTCGTGACATTCATTTGGAACCGGCTATGCCAATACGAGGTATTGTGGAGGCATAATGGGTGTCCCGATGGAAGCCTTTCCTTTCCATCTGG
>JBJEBP010000217.1:0-8369 GCA_051870135.1 Candidatus Cryptobacteroides sp.
AAAGCGACGCAAACGATTTGACTGCGCTTCCACAGGCCTCCAGTCCGGACAAAGGAATATTTCTGGAAAGCCCGTTCCAGACATTGGCCAGCGTATCCGTGAAGCTGATCAGGACAACGGGCTTTTTCCTTTCCTGCTGGATATCGTCAATCCTCTCTATAACAGGGAGAACGGAATGCAGGAAAACGCTGTCGTCCAGATAATGTTCACCGTCGAAATGTATGGCATTGGGATAGTGCGCGGCGAATTCATCGTATGTGTCAACCATATTGTCCCGTGTCCCGAACATGCCATAGACAAGGTCCTGGTCTCCGGTAAGCGAGCCGAATGTATCCAGGCCTGCGGCATCTTCCGGAATGCCTTCGAAGCAGGCTGATGAAACTTCGCGGAAATCCTCGAGCAATGGCTTGTTCACGAGGAATGAGGTCTCGCCGTCCACTCTTGGACAATGATATTCCTGACGGCCCAAACCATTGTTTTTCAATATGGTATCCGCAAGATGGAAGGCCGGGTTCACCAGAATTCTGTGGATTCCCCTGAGCTGTTCGGCAAGCATTCCACCCATTGATGTGCCTATTATCAGGTCAGGTTTGTGAGTATCGCAAATGTCTTTCAGCATTGCCAATGCCTCCTGTGGCCTTACGGGAAGGTCCGGGGCAATGATTTCAGCCTCCGGAAGAAGAAGCCGCATTGTCCTGACTGTACCGTTCTGCCCGCCGGAAGCGAATCCGTGGACGTAAAGTATCTTCTTGCCGGCCATCAGGTCCGGGCGCGCATATTCGTAAAGTTCCATGTCAATGGGTTATACCGGGTAACAATGAAGTCCGGATATAAAAAAGACGGGGTAACATGACCCCGTCCTGAATCGCCTGACAGACAAATTATTTTTGTCTGCTCTTGTATCTCTGGTAGAATCTGTCCACACGACCGGTGGTATCGACGAGCTTGACCTTTCCGGTGTAGAACGGGTGGGAGGTGTTGGAAATCTCGACCTTTACTACTGGGTACTCAACTCCGTCAACAACGAGGGTATCCTTGGTGGTTGCGCAGGAGCGGGTGATAAACACTGTGTCGTTAGACATATCCTTGAAAGCTACAAGACGGTAGTTTTCGGGATGAATTCCTTTCTTCATTTTCTTAAAAATTAATAGTTTTCTTTTTCAGGAACGCAAATTTAGACATTTCCTTAAACATATCCAAACTTTTGACGAAAAAATAATTGTTTATACACTGATTATCCGCAATTCATACAGAACAACTTATTGCTCATGGTGTCATCCCCGGCAACATTCCGTCATCCCCGGTTTTTGACCGGGGATCTCTCGTAAAGAACTGTCTATTCTATTTGTTTGCAGGCAAGATGCCCGGTCAAGCCGGGCATGACGAGACAGTTGTACGAATTGCGGATAAACAATTCCTGATTCCAAAAATCACTTGATCCGATAAGGCGCATCATCGTACAATGTGAAACGCTTGGCTTTGCGAATCCATTTCTGCTCCTCAAGCTTTACGTGCTCACGGGCATCCTGGAACGAAATTTCGCCACAAAGATATGACTCGAGGGTCTCGTCAGCCAGCTTGAGGCGGAACCCGTCCGACAGCTCGAACTGGGGATATCTCTCGGCAAAATACCTGATGAGCTGGAGTGTATGGAGGAGGGAATGATACTGTGCGCCAGGCTTCAGCATTATCTGGTAGCCGTAGCAGACCTGGTCCCGGTACAGGCCGGCGGAAGGACGGAACGAGCAGGGGCGCATCAGCACTCCCTCGAGGACAGGAAGCATATCATACGGCCCGTGCTGGATGAACGGAGCCCCGAAATACTCGTACGGCCGTGCCGTTCCGATACCCGGGGTTATGTTCGTATTGTTCCACAGACCTCCACCCGCATACATCATGCAGGTGAACATTCCAGGAATGTCGGATGCCGGGGCAATGGTCCAGGGCAGCAAGTCCTTGTTGTAGTCCGATGCATGTGCCGAAATGACGTGGAGAGGGTACCTGGCCCCTATTTCAGAATAGAAGAGGTTGCAGAGTTCACCCAGAGTAAGGCCATGCCTGTGGGCAACCCTCGGGACGAAATTCTCGCAGTCCACCGTAGGTACAGTGCCTTCCACAATCCTGCCTGCCGGATTGAGATGATCCACAATGTACAATGCCGGCGGCTCATCCAGGACAGCCAGTATCATCATCAGGCGCATCACGTCCTTGGTATAGTTGAAATACCTCACTCCGACATCCTGGATCTCAACCACGATGGCATTCAAGCCCTTCAGGGACTCGGAATCGAAATGTATATGGTTCGTGCCTGGAGTCAGCTCGGCATCCTCGGGCTGGAAGAGGCGTTCGAGATTGCCCCTTTCCTTGAAGATGCTCCACATATATCGGTCCCCGCTGGTATCCCAGCAGTTCTGGGTGCAGAAGCAGCCTACCTTGCCCTCGACGAGGGCCTTGTCCAGCTGGTCCTCAAGTTTTGTCGTCCTGAATGAAAACATTGCCTATACGCCCTCGCTGATAATGCCTTTGGCCACTTCAATCACCTCATTGCCAAGGGCTACAGCACGATCCTCCGTCCTTGCCTCAGAATAAATCCTGATAATCGGCTCGGTATTGGACTTGCGGAGATGAACCCATTCGCGTCTTTCCTCGAAACTGATTTTCACACCGTCCACCGTGTTGACATCCTGGTCGGCATAAATCTCCTGCAGCCTGTTCAATATCTTGTCAATCAACGACTTGTCAGACAGTTCAATCCTGTTCTTGGCAATATGGTACTCCGGATATGTCTTCTTGAGCTCGGAAACATTCATTTTCTTGTGGGCGAGATTGGACAGGAAGAGAGCCACGCCGACCATCGCATCCCTTCCGGCGTGGATGGCAGGATAGATGACTCCCCCATTGCCCTCACCGCCGATGAGAGCGCCCTTTTCACGCATAAGCGTGGTGACATTGACCTCACCTACAGCGGATGCGTAATATTTTCCGCCGTGGGCCTCGGTGACATCGCGCAAAGCCCTGGAAGAAGAGAGATTGGACACTGTCACAAGATCCTTGACGCCTTCTGCCTCAGCGCATTCGAGAAGATAGTCGGCCACGCTGACAAGGGTGTACTCCTCGACGAAAGGTTCCCCGTTCTCGCTGATGAGGGCAAGACGGTCAACATCCGGGTCAACGGAAATTCCGAAGTCGGCCCCGGACTCCACGACCTTGGAAGAAAGTTCGGTGAGGTTCTGTGGAAGCGGCTCAGGATTGTGTGCGAAATTTCCGTCAGGATTGCAGTTTACGCATACGCACTCCACTCCCATTCTCTGCAGAAGTCTCGGCATAATTATTCCGCCGACGGAGTTGACCGCGTCAAGCACTACCTTGAAGCCGGCGGCCCTTACAGCCTCGACATCCACGTCCTTGAGTTTCAGCACCTCGTCCAGATGCCTGTCGGTAAAGTCCTCCTCTGTAATGGAGCCTATTGAATCAATGTCGGCAAAGTCGAAATCCCCGGACTCGGCACAGTCCAGGACTGCCTGGCCTTCAGCAGCATTGAGAAATTCTCCCTTCTCATTGAGGAGCTTGAGGGCATTCCACTGCCTCGGGTTGTGGGACGCGGTGAGAATGATTCCGCCATCGGCGCCGGAGAGAATCACAGCCATCTCCGTAGTAGGCGTGGAGGCCAGGCCGGCCTTTATGACATCCACGCCGCAGGCGGCAATTGTGCCGCAGACCAGGTCCTCGACCATCTCGCCCGAGATGCGGGCGTCACGTCCGACAACGACTGAGTACCTCTCCCCTGCAGGCTTTGGCCTGCGCCTGCGCAGTTCAGAGCAGTATGCATAAGTAAATTTGACAATGTCAACAGGGGTCAATGCCCCTCCCGGATTGCCCCCGATAGTCCCACGGATACCGGAGATGGATTTTATCAATGTCATATCTAAATTAATTACGTAGTTGTCCAATAACGTCCAAATTTATGAAAAGGACGCAACAATGACAAATTTTTCGTGTATCTTTGCGCCCCGAAAATAAATTGAAAATGAAAGCTCTGCTGACTGTTATACTGTTGGTGACATCCAACATCTTTATGACATTTGCCTGGTACGGGCATCTGAAACTCCAGGAAATGAAGATTTCGACCGGATGGCCGCTGATTCTGGTCATCCTTCTGTCCTGGGGAATGGCATTCTTCGAATACTGCGCCCAGGTCCCGGCCAACAGAATCGGTTTCGAAGGCAATGGAGGGCCGTTCAACATCATGCAGCTCAAGGTCATCCAGGAGGTCATCTCCCTCACAGTATTCACCGTCATAGTCACCGTAATGTTCAAGGGACAGGCTCTGCAGTGGAACCATCTCGCAGCCTTCTTCTGCCTTGTTGCCGCAGTTTTCTTTGTTTTCCTCAAGTAGTTGTTTATCAGTCATTTAGATATCAAGAGTAAAAATTCCTTCAAAAAATAGCTCCAAATAATTTGCAATACAGGATTTTTTGCTTACCTTTGCAATCCCAAACAACAAATGCTGGGTTCGTATAACGGTTAGTACCCAAGATTCTCAATCTTGTAATAGGAGTTCGATTCTCCTACCCAGTACCAACAAAGGCCAATCCACTGATATCAGTAGGTTGGCTTATTTTTTTTTGAAGATTCGCCTTCATTTGGCATTCAAATGTAGTTTTTCACTATATTTGTAATTTATGAAGAGATTTTGCTCATTCGTGTCGAAGATATGGGTTCCGGCCATTCTGGTCGGCACAGCTTTCGTGCAGGCGGTCGGAATGGACATTGCCAGAAGTTCCCGCATACCTGGAACAGGTGCCTCGGAAGTTCGCGACACTGTCATCTACGAGAACAAGATTTACACGAAATTCCGTGATTCATACGATGCCCTGGAGGTAGTTGAAGAAGCATACGACTCCACGATGACAGACAGCGCGGAAGTCTTCATTCCAGCCAGGGACACAATGAAAGTCCCTGATTCATTGAAATATACAGACCCTTTCAGATACAAGTACTACGTAGCCATCAAGGACTCCCTCACACACGTGCTGGTCCGCGACTCTCTCAGGAATGCGGGCGACTCCATTGACTGGCCGAGGCTGGACTCCCTCTATTATGCAGACTCCACGGAGACAGCAATCCGCAAGTTCAAGGAGTGGTACGCCTCCCTGGACAAGACTGAAAGGAAGAAATATGATTTCAATCAGAAAATGAAGGCCAGGCAGGCCTATATGGACAGCGTGCTCAATGCCAAGGACAGCATAATGGCCATCAGGGACAGCGTCAGGGAGAACACCCCGAGAATCCTTGAGACATTCGCAGTCCCGGACTCGATGTTCTACAAGAGAATTTTGACCTGGAACAAGGGAGAGCTGTTCAATGATGTCAACCTGCATCCCCTCGACACCTCCTACAACTATTGGTTCAACGACTATCCATTCTTCCGCAAGGACGTGAATGCCAACTATCTGGGTATCTCCGGCTCGCCTCTCGTGACCTACGATTTCTCCAAACGAAACAGCGGGGAGGGCGTCTCGTTCTACACTCCATACGAGTCCTGGAGCTACAGCCCATATACCCTTCCGATGTACAACACCAAGACCCCGTACACGGAACTGGCCTATTGGGGAACCCTCTTCGCCAATGCCGAAAGGGCTGAGAATGAGCTACATATCCTGACCACCCAGAACTTCTTCCCGTCCTGGAACTTCACTCTGGAATATGACAGGACAGGAGCTAACGGAATGCTGGAGAATGAGGACGTGGACAACCGTACCTGCGTGATAAGCACGAACTACATGAGCCGGAAATATCTCCTTCACGCCGGCTACATCTACAACAAGATTTCCAAGGGCGAGAACGGAGGTATCATTGACAATTTCTGGATTAGGGACACCACCGTGGGTTCCAGGGAGATTGACGTGCGGCTGAAGGATGCGAGCACCCTCATAAAGAAGAACACATTGTTCCTGGACCAGACATACAGGATTCCTTTCAACTTCATCAAGAACATGAAGGAGAAGAAGGTAATTAAGAAGGAGAATGCCTGGAGGGACAGTGTCATTGCCACAGGAGATTCTACTGCAATCATGGAGATGGAGGAGCTGCTGGCTACCAAAGCCGCTGAGCGTGATGAACTTGCAGCAGCCGATACACTCGACACCGACATTACGACCGCCTTCATCGGGCACACCAGCGAATACTCCACATACCGCAAGATATACGACGACAAGATTGACCTGTCGGACACGGAGGGAAGGAAGTTGTACAATGACAATTTCTACCTCAATCCTACCACGACGCACGATTCGCTGAGGGTAATGAAGTTCGAGAACAAGGTATTCATCAAACTCCAGCCTTGGTCGTCTGACGGCATCGTTTCCGCCCTGAATGTCGGAATAGGCGACAGGCTCCTGAACTACTACTTGTTCCCACGCGACGGCTACCTGATGAAGAAGAGCGGGAACACCGTCTGGAACTCCGCCTACATCTACGGCGGTGCCAAGGGCCAGTACAAGAAGTATTTCAACTGGAATGCGGAGGGATGGTACACCTTCCTGGGCAAGGAAATCAACGACACGGGCATCAAGGCCGACGCCACCTTCAGCATATATCCTTTCCGGCGTCACAGGCAGAGTCCTATGACATTCGGAGCCCATTTCGAGACAATCGTGGACGAGCCTGACTTCTATCAGCAGCATTATTACTCCAACCACTATATCTGGGACAATGACTTCAGCAAGATAACCAGGACCCAGGTAGAGGGCTACTATGACGTCCCGAGGTGGAAACTGAATGTGACCGCATCATGGACGTTGATGAAGAATCACATTTACTACGATGCCAATGCCATACCGCAGCAGGAGAAGAGCCCTGTCAGCGTGCTTAAGTTCGCATTGAACAAGAATTTCAAGATAGCCGGAATTCATCTGGATAACCAGGTTCTCGTCCAGTTCTCATCCAATGAGGATGTGATTCCTGTTCCGACAGTTGCAGTGAACGCCAAGTGGTACTGGCAGTTCAATGTCGTAAAGCAGGTGATGCAGATGCAGATCGGAGCCAATGTAACTTACAATACCAATTGGTACATCCCGGGATACAGTCCTGCACTGGGCCAATTCTACAACCAGAAGGAGGAAAAATACGGGAACTGTCCTTACATCGATGCCTTCGTGAATGTCCAGTGGAAGAGGGCCTGCATATTCGTGAAGGCCATCAATGTGGGTATGGGCTGGCCTATGGACAAGGCTGACTATTTCAGCGCACACGGCTATATCCGTCCGCAGCGGGGCATCAAGTTCGGTGTATGCTGGCCGTTCTATCTGCAGCCCGCAAAGAACAAGAGCGTCGGTTCCGCTGGTGGCGGAGGAGGCTCGTCTTCAGGCCGGTCGGGAATGGGTGGCTTAGGAGGAATGGGTTCCGGTGGAATGAGCTCAGGAGGTTTGGGCGGATTCGGCGGCAGCAGAAGCGCAGGCTCGTCCAGTCGTCTCGGAAACAATTCATTCTGAAAAATATAGCAGGCCGTGGCACAGAAGTACCATAGAAAGAGAAGGATAGTCTTCAAGTACATACTGCCCCCGATAGCAGTAATCTTGATTGTGCCTATGCTCCAGAAAACTGTGATTCAGGATATTCCTTTCGACAAGGAAGTGATTCATTGCGTCATTGCGGTTGACAGGAAGACTTCCGGAATGAACTACGGGGCGGGTTACAACTACGAGCTTCTGAAACTGTTCTCCGGGCAGATGGGGCTCACGGGGGAAATTGCCCTTGGCGGCAGGGAGTATCTCGATTCACTGGAAACAGGAACAGTTGACATTGTGGTAGTTCCGGCAGCCGACAGCCTTCTTGGAGAAAAAGACTTGTTCAGTTCCATTCCGCTTGCGGACAGTTCCACCTGGGTCATAAGGAAGGGACTGGAGACCGAGATGAGGAGCATCAATACCTGGCTTGCCCATTATTTCACAACTGAAAGCCACAGTCTTGCAGTGGAGAGGTTCTCACCTGCATACGAGCCTTTCCGAAGGGCGTCCACCGGAAGGAAATACAGCATTCTCAGCCCGTACGATGAGCTGATCGGGAAATACGCGGCCCAGATAGGCTGGGACAGGCTGATGCTCACCGCATTGGTATGGAAGGAATCGCAGTTCCACATTGAGGTCAAGTCCCAGAAGGGTGCCGTAGGCCTGATGCAGGTGATGCCAAGGACGGCGGAGCACTTCGGGGCCGGCAACATTATTGACCCGGAGGAGAATATCAGCACGGCAGTAAAGCTGCTTGACCGGCTGCAGAAGATGTTCAGGATCGATGCCGAGAACCGTACTGAGCTGATGAAATTCACTCTCGCAGCCTACAATGCAGGAGAGGGACGTCTCAGGGACTGC
>JBJEBP010000218.1:0-8273 GCA_051870135.1 Candidatus Cryptobacteroides sp.
TTCGGCAATTATTATATGATTCGACCGGAGCCCAAGGCATTGTGGAGCAAGACTTTGCCGGCAGGAGAATGGGAAAGGGCGGCGCATACCCGCTTCCGTCCTGGGGCCGGGTTCGGAAAGGCCGGGAAAGAGGACAGCGGCACCTGGGAAAGGCTCAAGCGCACTGACGACCAATGGTATATCAGATACAATGGAGCACAGAAGGGCCTCGATTTCACATTGAGACTCGGCCTGACCTCATTCAAGCACGTGGGGGTATTTCCGGAGCAGGCCGCCAATTGGGAATATATTTTCAGGGAAACTTCTGCATTGGTGGCAAAGGCCGGGACTGACGCCGAAGGTAAATTAATCCGGCCGAAAGTTTTGAACCTGTTCGCCTACACCGGGGCGGCGTCGCTGGCGGCAAAGGCGGCCGGGGCTGACGTAACGCATCTGGATTCAGTAAGGCAAGTGGTGACCTGGGCCAGGGGCAATATGGAAAGCAGCCGGCTCGACGGCATCCGCTGGGTCGTGGAGGATGCATTGAAGTTCGCAAAGAGGGAGGCACGCAGGGGCAATGTTTACCAGGGCATTATCCTTGACCCTCCGGCTTACGGCCACGGTCCGGACGGAGAGAAATGGAAGCTGGACGAATGCCTCTACGATATGATGAAATGTGTCAGCGCAATCCTGGCACCGAAGGACAGTTTCATGGTCCTGAACCTGTATTCCAACGGTTTCTCGCCGCTTCTCGGGGAGACGGTTGTCAAGGAGGCATTCGGGCAGCCATCCGCAATCCTCGAATCCGGTGAGCTGGCACTCAGCGACCGTACAGGCAAGGCATTGCCGCTAAGTATTTTCGTAAGACTCAAGAGATAGAAGACATGCCCCGCAAGGAGAAAATTCACGATATGTTCAACAACATTGCCGTAGATTACGACAAGTTGAACCATATAATGTCCCTTGACATTGACAAAAGCTGGAGGAAGAGGGCGCTCAAGAGGATTCTGAAGTCCACCAGGGAGGAGCGCCGGGCCGGCAGGAACATTGACGAGAAAAGAAGACTCAAAAGCATTGAGGTACTGGATGTGGCCTGCGGGACAGGCGACTTCAGCATTGCCATAGCCGAGGCAATGAACAAGATGGAGATAACCGGTCACGTGACCGGAGTCGATCTCTCCGAGGGAATGCTGGAGGTAATGAAAGGCAAGGTGGCCAAGGCCGGATTGGAAGGCGTAATTTCCTGCGAGACAGGAGATTGCGAAAATTTAAGATTCACCGATGGCAGCTTTGACAGAGTGACGGTGGCATTCGGTGTCAGGAATTTCGAGAACCGGGAGAAAGGCCTGAAGGAGATGCTCCGGGTTCTCAGGCCGGGCGGAAAACTCGTTATTCTGGAACTCTCCGTCCCGTCCAATGCCTTCCTGCGCTGGCTGTTCAACCTCTATTTCCTCCACATTCTCCCGCTCATCGGCGGTAAAATCTCAGGTGACAAGGCCGCCTACAAATATCTCCCGGCATCCGTCCTGAACTTCCCCGGCAAGAAAGAATTCACAAGTACCCTGTGGGAATGCGGATATGCGGCAGTCTCCCACAAGGCATTCACCCTCGGCATCTGCAGGATGTACACCGGCATCAAGCCTTGACCTTTCCTAAAAATCAGCCAAAATCATTAAAATTGTGCCATTTTGGCTGACTTTCAGAAACTAAAAATTATAAATCATTGATATTTAGAGAAATATAGTTTAACCTTACAGTGTCAAAAATCAGCCAAAAACGCAAAAAAGTCTGCATTTTGGCTGATTTTCTGTAAATAATCACTATATTCGCAGAAAAGAGAAATACGATGAACACTGAAAATATAATTGGCAGGCAAGAAGAACTTGCAACATTGGAAAGACTCTATAACTCCGACAAGTCGGAATTTCTTGCCATATACGGAAGGCGGAGAGTTGGCAAATCCTATCTTGTCGATGAGGCATTCAGAGGCGAAATAGCATTCTCGGCAGTAGGAATATTCTCAACATCTCCTGAGGCAAGCCGGAGAAAAATCCAGCTCAGACATTTCTACAACAATCTGCTTGAGTACGGCCTCAACCCCTCTTACAAAGAACCTGACGACTGGATGGAAGCATTCTCTCTATTAAGAAACCTCCTTTCCCGGAACAACAGCAGACGCATTGTCATCTTCCTGGACGAATTGCCGTGGATGGCAGGCCCCCAGTCCTCCGAACTTGTAGAGGAACTCGGATTCTTCTGGAACAACTGGGCAGTGAAGCAGAGAAACATTCTCCTTATCGTCTGCGGCTCCGCTACAAGCTGGATGCTCGACAACATTATCCGGGATTATGGCGGTTTGCATAGCCGCCTGACGGAGAAGATGTTCCTTTCACCTTTCACTCTCGGGGAAAGTCGCGAATACTACAAAAGGCGTGGATTCCTGATGTCAGACTATGAAATCGCCCTGTGTCAGATGGCCATAGGCGGAATCCCATATTACATGGACAGGATGTCGCCAGACCGTACATTGACACAAAACATCAACAATTTCTATTTCGAGAACAAGAGCATTGACCAGGAATTCACTGATGTCTATGCAGGTCTTTTCCAGTCCGCCACAAGATACATTGATGTAGTAAGCGCCTTGGGCAGGAAATTTTACGGGATGACCCGGAACGAAATCCTTGCCGCAACCAAGATCAGCGGAGGAGGGACATTTACCAAAATAATTGACAATCTGAAAGAATGCGGAATCATCCGGATATATCCACGCTACGGAAAGGGCAGGAAAGAAACGGTGTATCAACTTTGCGACTACTTCACATTGTTCTATCTGAACTTCGTAAAGAACTCACATTCAAGCAGGGACTGGGGGTCATTCCAGCGCTCACACGAGTACGAAAGTTGGAGCGGAAGGACTTTTGAACTTCTGTGCTCTCAACATATACGTCAGATCAAGAAAGCCCTTATGGTCAAGTTCGCCGACAAGGAATACTGCTGGTCAGGAGCAACACCTGAGGGGCAAGGTGTACAGATAGATATGATAATCCCTTCCCCGAACGAAAGGACTGACTATATCTGCGAAATGAAATTTTCAGAGAGCAAATATCTCATCTCCGGCAGTTACGAGGAAGATATCTTCCGTAAAATCAATGCTTTCAGAAGTTCAAGCCGCCACAAGGCGTCTCATTCCCTGCTATTCGTAATGATTACGTCCCTGGGGCTGGTGGAATCTGTTCACAACAGGGCTGTCAATATCAGGCTGAGCCTGGATGACCTGTTCAGCCTCTGACGGCGGCCTCGACCTCGGCGGAGAGGCGTTCCCTGGCCTGTTCGTCAGGAATGGCAGCGAGGACAGGAGCAAGGAATGATATTATCTGAAGGACTCTGGCCTCATTCTCCGGGATGCCCCTGGAACGCATATAGAACTGTTCATCCTCATTGAGCTGGCCCACAGTGGCGCCGTGGGAGCATTTCACATCATCAGCATAGATTTCGAGCTGGGGCTTGGTCTCGGCGTGTGCGGTCGTGGAAACCACGAGATTGCGGTTGGTCTGGTAGGCCTCGGTCTTCTGGGCATCCGGAGCCACTACAATCTTGCCGAAGAAGCTGACACGGGATGAACCGCCTGCAACCCCGTTGAAAAGCTGGGTGGAAACGCATTCAGGCACACGGTGACGCAGGTCGGTACGGATTGAGAGCCGCTCGTCGGCATTGCAGAGATAAAGACCGGAAATCTTCACCTCGGAATGCGGCCCGACAAGGTCAACGGCAATCCTGACATCGGCGGAAATACCCGGGAGGACGACTATCACAATGTCGAGACGGGCATTGCCGCCCACCACCACATTGCTAAAAGGTAGTTCCTGAACCTGGCCGGACGCAGCATCGGGACCCAGTGTATAGACCCTGCTTACCTCTTGGCCATCAAGCACTTCCAACGTGTCAGGGCCAATATAGACCGGAAGGTCCCGATAACGCCCCGCATCCCTGACCGGAGAAGGGTCCAGGCGGTCAATTATGGTATTGTCGTACTTAATCATAATCAGAATACGTCGTAACCCTTTTCCTCAATGACATCCACAAGTTCACGGCCTCCAGTCTCGACAATGCGGCCGTCCTTCAGCACGTGCACGATATCCGGCACAATGTAGTCCAGGAGCCTCTTGTAATGGGTAATGACAATGGCGGACTTCTCCGGGGTATGGAGAGACCTTACTCCCTCGGCCACAATGCGGAGAGCGTCCACGTCCAGTCCGCTGTCGGTCTCGTCGAGAATGGCCAGGGCCGGGTCCAGCATTGCCATCTGGAAAATCTCATTGCGCTTCTTCTCGCCGCCTGAGAAGCCGACATTGACCTCCCTCTTGGCAAACTCCGGCCGCATCTGGACGAAAGCCATCTTCTCCTTCATAAGTTTCAGGAAATCACCGGCTTTCATCGGTTCCTCGCCGGCTGCCTTGCGCTTGGCATTGATGGCTGTCTTCATGAAATTCGTTATTGTCACGCCCGGTATCTCGACCGGATACTGGAACGACATGAAAATGCCGGCCCAGGCCCTCTCCTCCGGCGACATTGCCAGAAGATCCTGCCCCATAAACTCAATGCTGCCTCCCGTCACGGTATAAAGCGGCTTGCCGGTCAGGACGGAGGACAATGTGCTCTTGCCGGCTCCGTTCGGCCCCATTACCGCATGGATTTCCCCCTTGCGGATGGTCAGGTCAATGCCACTGAGTATTTCCTTGTCGCCTACAGCAGCGTGCAATCCGCTGATTTGCAGCAATATGTCATTTGCCATAAACTATGCTATGTTTTTCAATGTTGTCAATAATATCAGTCCGGCTAGGCGTTCTTGCGGTAAAGCCTTGCCCAGGTAATCAGCGACCAGATGCCGTTGATAAGGTAAAGCGAGCAGACAATCGGCATAAACACATGTCCCACAGATATATGCAGAATCAATTGTGATATATTCACCATCAGCCAGGCTATCCAGCAATCCCATTTCTTCAATGCGGAAAGGAACTGTGCCACGAGTATCAGAATCGTCACGCAGGCATCGAGATAAGGCACCGGGTCGGACGGGAACTTGCCCGGGAAGACCGCATTGCCGATTAGGCTGATGAACCAGCCCCACACACCTGCGAGAAGGAAGATGGCGGCCACGGCAAAGATTCTCTGCTTCCAACCCAGCATTGTCACTTTCAATGCCGAACTGTCGTCCGAACTCTGCTCGCCGGCCTTCGGATGCGTCCAGCGGTAATGCCCGAGTATATTGATACCCAATGATATAGGCTGGAGAATGAGGTTGGCGTAGAGGTTCTTGTTCCAGAACATCAGGAAGAGAAGGACGGAGTAGAGATAGCCCACCCAGAAATTGTATTTGCTGTTGCGGCCAGCAAGGAATACGCAAGTCAGGCCCGCCAACGATGTCAGCAGGTCAATTAGCAGCACCGGGGTGTCCCCGCCTATTGTAAACAATGTGTAATTTATCCAGTTCATCTTTTATTTACTTTACTATCCCACAGACCCCTCCAGCGACACCTGCAGCAGCTTCTGCGCCTCGACCGCGAACTCCATAGGAAGCTTGCTCAGCACCTCGCGGGCATACCCGTTGACAATCAGCCCGACGGCTTCCTCCGGCCCGATTCCCCTCTGGTTGCAGAAGAAAAGCTGGTCATCACTGATCTTGGACGTGGTCGCCTCGTGTTCCACGACAGCAGTCGCATTGTCAGTCCGGATGTCCGGGAATGTGTGGGCCCCGCATTGGGAACCAATCAGGAGACTGTCACATTGGGAGAAATTCCTTGCCCCGGCAGCCCCCGGAAGCATACGCACAAGGCCTCTGTAGCTGTTCTGGCTATGCCCGGCGGATATTCCCTTGCTGACAATGCGGCTTCGGGTGTTCCTCCCGGCGTGAATCATCTTCGTTCCGGTATCCGCCTGCTGGTAATTGTTGGTCACGGCCACGGAATAGAACTCGGACGAGGAATTGTCGCCCTTCAGGATGGTGCTAGGATATTTCCAGGTAATGGCGGAGCCGGTCTCGACCTGTGTCCAGGAAAGATGAGCTCCCTCATGGCATATTCCCCTCTTGGTCACGAGGTTGAGAATGCCTCCACGTCCCTCCGCATCGCCCGGATACCAGTTCTGGACGGTACTGTACTTGACATCCGCATCCTTCAGGACAACGATTTCCACCACGGCGGCGTGAAGCTGGTTCTCGTCACGCATCGGGGCCGTGCAGCCCTCCATATAGCTCACGTACGAACCCTCGTCGGCCACTATCAATGTCCTCTCGAACTGGCCCGTGCCCTTGGCATTGATACGGAAATAGGAGGAGAGTTCCATAGGGCAGCGGACTCCCTTCGGAATGTAGCAGAACGAGCCGTCACTGAATACGGCGGAGTTCAGGGCCGCGAAATAATTGTCCCCGGCAGGGACTACCGTGGCCAGATATTTCCGGACAAGGTCCGGGTGCTCCTTCACGGCCTCGCTGAAAGAACAGAAGATTATTCCCTTGTCAGCCAGCTCTTTACGGAATGTGGTAGCCACTGACACTGAGTCGAATACCGCATCCACGGCGGCTACTCCTGCCAGGACTTCCCTCTCCTTCAGGGGAATGCCGAGCTTGTCGAATGTCTCCGCCAGCTTCGGGTCAATCTCCTTCGGCCTGTCAGCATCCTTCTTAGGGGCGGCATAATATATAATGTCCTGATAATCAATGTGCGGCATATCGAGATGACCCCACTCAGGAGCCTCCATCGCCTGCCATTTGCGGAATGCGTCGAGGCGGAAGTCCAGAAGCCACCGCGGCTCCCCCTTCCTCTCGGAAATCATCCGTACAATGTCCTCATTGAGGCCCTTCGGGATGAATTCCTGCTCGACATCGGTGACAAAACCCTCCTTGTATTCCTTGGCGGTTATGTCCTTGAGCAATTCCTTTTCTTCGTTGATATCCATAAATGTCAAATTCTCTTCATTAAGTCAGCGAGGACAATGGCGGTCATCGCCTCGACAACAGGCGGGGTCCTGAGTGCAAAGCAGGCATCGTGCCTGCCCGGGATGGAAAGTTCATCCATCTCCCCCTTGGCAAAATTGAAGGTTCGCTGTGGCTTGCCAATGCTGGAGGTAGGCTTGAAGGCCACGCGGAAGACTATAGGATTGCCGTTGGTGATGCCTCCATTCACTCCGCCCGCACCGTTCTTGGACGGGTGGACGCTCAGATGCAGGCTGACATCGCCTCCTGCGACATTGTCAAACGGGTCGTTATGCTCGGAACCCTTCATTCTCGATGACTCAAATCCGTCCCCGAACTCTATTCCACGCACTCCCGGGATGGAGAAAATGGCGTGGGAAATCAGGGACTCCACTGAGTCGAAGAACGGTTCGCCAAGACCGGCAGGAACCTGTGTTGCCACGCATTCCACTATTCCGCCGATGGAGTCACGCTCCCGCATTGCATTGGCTATCACGTCTTTCCATA
Source organism: Candidatus Cryptobacteroides sp. (assembly GCA_051870135.1). Lineage (GTDB taxonomy): Bacteria > Bacteroidota > Bacteroidia > Bacteroidales > UBA932 > Cryptobacteroides. Next base: position 7,460 of record JBJEBP010000218.1, read on the forward strand.
TCACGGAAGCAGGGATTTCAGTCTCCGCCATACAGTTTCTGTCTTCATCTGTCAATGTTGCCAGAGCCTCGGCACGGGATACTCCGCCGACCTCTATGAGGCTGGCCTTGACATCGCAGACACACATTTTCTTGGCCACAACTCCGGCCGCCACAATCGGCAATGTCAGCCTTCCGGAGAAATGTCCTCCGCCCCGCGGGTCATTGAAATCACTCCACTTGACGCTGGCCGTATAGTCGGCGTGGCCCGGACGCGGCATGTCATTGAAGAGTTTGTAGTCGCCCGAGCGGGTGTTCCTGTTCCTGAAAATGATGGCGAGAGGGGCTCCTGTCGTGAATCCCTCATAGACTCCGCTGAGAATCTCAGGTATGTCGGCCTCGATTCTCGGGGTCGTGCCCTTAGGTCCGCTTTTCCTGCGGAGAATATCCTGCGTGAAATCCTCAATGCAGAGCGGCAGGCCCGGCTGCACTCCGTCCAACACGACACCGATGGCATCCCCGTGGGATTCTCCAAAGATGGAGACTCTGAATTTGCTTCCGAATGAATCCATATCTATATTCAGAATAGTTTGCCGAACAGTTCCCCGAATGTAGGGAATGATTTGGCAACACATTGTGTATCATCTATTTCAATAGGGCTGTCCGCTCCAAGTTCCGCAACCCGCAGGGCCATTGTCATGCGGTGGTCGTGGTGGGAGGTATAGGCTCCGCCCTTGAACAATGTGCCGGTGAGGATGCGGCGGGCGAGGGAATGTCCCTCGACAATGAGCTTGTCCCCGGATATTTTCGCATTGACCCCCATCCGGGTGAGCATT
>JBJEBP010000219.1:0-2091 GCA_051870135.1 Candidatus Cryptobacteroides sp.
AGCAGCAGCGGCAAGGCTATGCAAAGCGAGTAATTATACAGTGACTGATCCATAGGTTCGCAATTTTAACCGTAAAAATACAAATTATCGGTAATATTTCTTAATTTTGGGAATGCGAAAGCCTTTTTCAAAGAAAATTGCCGCAATAGCCGACCTGTACATTGACGGATTCAGGAACATGACCTGGGGACGTCAGCTCTGGTGGCTCATCCTGTTGAAAATCGCAATACTCTTTCTCGTGCTCAGGCTGTTCTTTTTCAAGCCTGTCCTTGCCGGGAAGAGTGATGGACAGAAAAGCGAATTCGTGGGTCAGCAACTTATTAAGGAGGCTGGAAACTTGACAGATGAAAACACTAAAACACAATAACAATGATTGACACAGCAATGTTGGGATGGTCACGTGCTCAATTCGCATTGACAGCGTGCTACCATTGGGTATTCGTTCCCCTGACCCTGGGACTTGCCATCATCATGGCGGTCATGGAGACTATCTACGTGGTCAAGAAGGATGACTTCTGGAAAGAAACGGCAAAATTCTGGATGAAGCTTTTCGGTATCAACTTTGCCGTAGGCATAGCTACGGGCCTCATTCTCGAATTTGAATTCGGAACCAACTGGAGCAACTACTCCTGGTTCGTCGGGGACATTTTCGGGGCGCCGCTTGCCATTGAGGGCATCATCGCATTCTTCATTGAGGCCACATTCGTCGCAGTAATGTATTTCGGTTGGGACAAGGTCAGCAAGCGGTTCCACCTCGCATCCACCTGGCTCACAGGCATCGGAGCGGCAATTTCCGCAATCTGGATCCTGGTAGCAAATTCCTGGATGCAGCATCCTGTGGGAATGGAATTCAACCCGGACACTGTCCGCAACGAGATGGTCGATTTCTGGGCAGTAGCTCTTAACCCCGTAGCAATCAGCAAGTTCCTTCATTCCTGGTTCAGCGGCTGGATGACAGGTTCCATCTTCGTAATCGGCGTGAGCTGCTGGTACTTGCTCAGGAAGAGGCACTTGCGCTTTGCCATCGCAAGTATCAAGACAGCGGCTGCGGTTGGCATTGTCGGGACTCTCGCAGTAATGTTCTCCGGAGACAGTTCCGGTATCCACGCTGCCAAATACCAGCCTATGAAACTTGCTGCAGCAGAGGGACTTCGGGACGGAGGGCCGCGGGCGCCATTCTCCATTGTACCGGGGCTGGAAATACCGGGGATGCTCTCGATTCTCGCCACTCACGACATTGACGGCTATGTCCCCGGCATAAATGATCTTCTATACGGCTATGTCGATGAAAACGGTGTGGAACATATATCGGCCGATGCAAAAATATTGAAGGGCAAGGCTGCCCTGGACGCATTCAAGGCCTACCGCAGTCTCAAGGACAATGACCCTGTGGCTGCAGCCGGGGCAAGGCAGGTCCTTGAAGAGAATATGGACTGCTTCGGTTACGGTTACATTGAAAAACCGGAAGACCTCGTGCCGAATGTGCCATTGATTTATTGGTCGTTCAGGGTCATGGTGGGCCTGGGAGGATTCCTGATGCTGCTGATGGTCCTCGTCCTGTTCTTCGGATTCAAGGGAAAACTCGAGAACATGAGATGGCTCCAATGGGTCGCCCTGCTTTCGATTCCTCTGGTTTACCTGGCCGGGCAGGCCGGATGGATAGTTGCTGAAGTCGGACGCCAGCCTTGGGCAATCGACGGCCTGCTTCCTGTCGGTGCGGCGGTGTCAAGCCTCAGCGCCGGAGCCGTACAGACAACATTCTTCATTTTCATCGCCGTATTCACTCTCTTCCTTGCAATAGAGTTGAGAATTCTCTTCAAGGCAATCAAGAAGGGACCTGAAGCGGTGGACAACAATCAATAAGGAGGACAGAATATGATTACATACGCATTTCTTCAGCAATACTGGTGGCTGATTATCTCCATTCTGGGAGGACTTCTCGTGTTCCTGCTTTTTGTTCAGGGCGGCAACGCACTGATTTTCACCGCAGGAAAATCAGAAGAGGACAAGCAACTGATAGTCAATTCCACAGGGCGCAAATGGGAGTTCACCTTCACTACCCTTGTACTTTTCGGCGGAGCCTTCTTTGCA
>JBJEBP010000220.1:0-2084 GCA_051870135.1 Candidatus Cryptobacteroides sp.
CTCAATACCCACGAACTCCTCCCCGGCCCTGTTCTCTGCATCCTTCACGATTTCTTCCGGCAGCCCCATTTTCCGAGCCAGCTCGAATGCGAATGAGTTGCCCGGCAGCCCCATCTCCAGCTTGAACAACGGAGCTATGTTCTTGACATCGAACTGCATGGCTCCGTTGATGACACCTGTGTCGCCATTGGACGCGTAAAGCTTGAGGTTGGTATAATGCGTAGTGATTATTCCGTAAACGCCACGTTTGTCGAACTCGCTGAGAATGGCTTCCGCAATGGCTCCGCCCGCCGCCGGCTCAGTTCCCGAGCCGAACTCGTCAATCAGGACCAATGTCTTCTTGTCTGCGAAGGAGAGCATATCCTTCATCGAGTCGAGGAAGGAACTATAGGTACTTAGGTCATTGTCAATGGATTGGCCATCTCCTATATCCGCCATTATCCGGTCGAACACCACCATCTCGGAGGTCTCCGAGGTCGGAATCAGCATTCCCCATTGGAACATATACTGGAGCAGGCCTACTGTCTTGAGGCACACCGACTTGCCGCCCGCATTCGGGCCTGAAATCAGGAGAATGTGCTTCTGTGGGGTCAATGTTGCCGTGAGCGGCACGATTTCCTTCTTCTCCCTTTTCAGGGAGCGCTCCAGCAGGGGATGCCTGGCCTTCCTGAGGCTCATTTCCCCATCCTCCGATATTATCGGCATGCCGGCCACGAAGTCCAATGCTGTCTGCGCCTTGGATATGAGAAAGTCCAGTTCGCCGATGCATACAGCCCCTTCCAGAAGACCTGGCACAAAAGGCCTCAGCCAGTCGCTGAAATCATATAGAATGCGTGCAATTTCCCGGCCCTCGGCGAAATGAAGCTCGCTGATTTCATTGGTAATCTCCACTATTTCAGCGGGTTCAATGAATGTGGTCTTGCCCGATGCCGACTCGTCATAGACAAAACCCTGGATTTTCCTCTTGTTTGCGGTACTTACCGGAATGAGCATTTTTCCGTCCCTCATCACGATTGCGGCATCACTCTCCACAATCCCTTCGCCCTGGGCTTTCTTGAGAATTATATTTATGCGCTTGGATACCGCTCCTTCCTTCTCCTTGAGCTTCTTGCGGATGTCATAAAGTTCGTCTGATGCCGTATCCTTAACGTTGCCGAACTTGTCCAGGATTCTGTCTATTTCATGCTGGACCTCCGGGAAGAGTCCGATGCCTGAAACCATTCTCTTGAGATTCGGATAGACACCGTCCTTGATGCTGAAGAAGAATGCCGTGATTTTGCGGAGAGTCTCCAGCATTGTCCTGAGCTTGCCCAGGGATACGAGGTCAATGTTGGCTCCGGGGTTCTCCAGCATCTCCAGGAATCCGATGCAGTCAATATACCCGTTGGCGGGGAAGGATTCCTCGAACATCACTATCAGCCTCATCTCGTCCGTGAGCACGAGCCGGCGCCGTATTTCCTTCACGTCAGTGGAAAATTCCTCCATTGCCGCCTTCTCCGCAGCATATTCTGTGCTGCAGCGGTCGGATATTATCTTCCTGATCCTGTCAAACCCGAGTTGTGATTCTAACTTCGCCGTATCCATCATTATGCTCAATTCTCTCTCTTCTTGTCCCCGACTCCATTCCGTCATTCATTCCCGGACAGGGAGGATCCGAGAAGTAGTTTCAATTCATTTATATTGCTGATACTCTGCAAGCTGCCGTTTCTTCCAAAGGAAATTTCACCGGTTTCCTCCGATACTACAATGACATCCGCATCGGTTTCCTCAGTGATTCCGATGGCAGCCTTGTGCCTCATTCCGTAGCTTGCCGGGATGTCCTGCCTGGAAGTAATGGGGAGAGTGCACCTGGCTGCCTCAATCCTCCTTCCCGAGATTATCATCGCTCCGTCGTGAAGAGGGGAATTTTTGAAGAACAGGTTCATTATCAGCCTCCTGTTGATGTTGGCATCTATCCTGTCTCCTGTCTCGACAACGGAATCCAGGCTGTTGGAGTGCGTGAGCACTATCAGGGCTCCTGTCTTCTGCTCCGACATTGTCCTGCACGCCTCCGTGATTTCATTGACGTCGCCGCTGTCCACCTG
>JBJEBP010000221.1:0-8228 GCA_051870135.1 Candidatus Cryptobacteroides sp.
TGAAGGTGCAGGTCACAGGATAGTGGTCGGAGACGAACGGCACACCGTAATCCTTTGTCACAGTGATGAAATCCCCTGCGACGGCCCCGCGGTAGAAGATGTGGTCGATATTGGAACTCTCACTACGCTCCTTGTCGGAAAAGCCGTTGAAACTGATCTTTCCGTCGTAATATGCGGCATTGTGCCTTGCACTCCACATATACTCGGTCAGGGGAGAGAGGCTCCTGTAGCCCTGCCTGTTGGAATCGTCCTCCAGCGAGCAGTTCAGGTCACCGGTCACGAACACGGCCGCATCCTCTTCCTGGACCACCTCCCTAATTATCCGGACAATCTCCCTGGATGCCTGGTAACGCGGCTCAATATTGTAAATCTTGTTTCCGTACTCGTCGAAGTCTGAAGGATTGTCGTCCGGGTCGAACGGGAAATGAGTATTGAACACATAGACAATTTTCCCGGAGGCCCTGTGGGTCAGTTTGGCCCAGACACAGGCCCGGCAATGCTGGTCCGTGGCCCCGAAAGGATAGTCGTGAGGCTCGTCGCTCTTCTCCCCGAGCCAGAAATGCCCCGTGGCGACCTTGTCGAAACGGCTCTTCTTCCACATCAGCATCACTGAACCGTCATACTGGCCATCCCTCTCCGTAACCTCTGTCGGCGCACCGGTATAGTCCCCCGGCATTATCTTGTACCTTTCGTACTCGCTGAACACCAGGAGGTCCTCATACTGGCCCGTGGTCGTAACTTCCTGCAGCCCGGCGATGTCGGGCTGGTTGTCACTGAGCATGCTTATCCAGGCGAACTTGCGGGACTCCCATCTGTCCACGCCCTCGTCAGTCTTCTTGTGACGGAGATTGGAGGACATCAACTTTATGCATATTTCCTCATCCCTTTCCGGGATGTCCGAGGGCAGGGATGTGACAGGCTCCTCCTTCTCTGAACAGGAAAGGAAGGTCAGGGCCGCCATCATTGCAATATATAACTTCTTCATAATCAATGGAATCAATTATAACGTACGGCAAAATAGTCAAGTGCGTTGGCAGACTCGTCGCCCTTCTCCACAAAGCCTTCATTGAAATAGAGGGTATTGCTGATACGGCTTGCCGGCACGAGACGGATATAAACTTTGTCCCTACCGAGAATGTCCAACGGCAGAGGAATGTCGTACTGCTTCATTCCCGGAAGCTGCCAGTCCTTGAACTTTCCGCTGACTACTCCGTCAGGAACTACATAGTCTGCTATATCGGACCATTCCCCAGCTTTGGAGACGTCACCGGTGGCAGACCACTGCGCCTTCCAATAGTAAGGAGTCTTGCCCACTTCCCCTGTCTCACCGCCGTATGAGGTGAAAATCATCGAGATATGGGAGGCAGTGATACCGGCTGTGCTGAACTCGATTATCCAGGAATAAGGCTCGTCGGTTTTGTCATTCCACCATTTGAGACAACGCCAGCCGTCCATTATCTCAGTGCTGCCGACCATTCCAACCTTGCCGAGACCGTCCTTGTTGGTATTGCTGTAATCGAAGACAATGCCGTCAGCGAAGGTGTAGCCGAGAGGTTCGGCAATGGAACTGTCGAAACCTATATTGTTCTTGAACGGCGCAATACCCTTGCTGTTGCCAGCCCATCCAATGTAATTGAATGTGGATAGAGGCTTCACCGGCATATCCCCGGATGAATGGCTGAACCTTCCGTTCTTGCCGCTGGTCGGCTCGAAATAATAGACGTTGCCATCCTTCTTGAAGCCCGAGGTGTAACAATACTCGACCAATGTCTTCGAGAATGAGTTCTCCCTGTCGAAAGCAATGTCTGAGTAGGCCTGGTGCCTAATCTGGTACCTGCCTATCCGGCCGCTGAGGTCATCATTCTCCCCATCCCCGTAAACATAGCCCGGATAAAGTTCGTAAACGACTATGCCTGAGAGTTTTCCAGAGCCGTATGGAAGCCTGGTGCCGTTCCTGCGGTAGGTGCAGGTAGTATTGGTGTAGAGATAGATGCTGCTGCCCTGTGAATCCCTCACGAGGCGGGGGTACTTGGTCAGGTTGCCCTTGCCGGAACCGAGGGTATAGCCCTCATTGACAGGGGTCAGGGAACCTTTGCGTACGCCGAACTCGCAGTCCTTCAATGTCACCCTCGTGTACATGTCGGCATCAGTCAGCTCGGATATATATTTCTCCTTGAGAGGTATGTCCCCTGCCGTGACAGGCCAGCGGGCAATGATATTGGCCGTCGTCAGTCCGTCAATGCGGTATCTCTCCGGATTGTCCTCACGCAGAATCTCGGTTCCCTTCAGGAGCAGGGTCACCTTGTCATTGCAGGAGAATACATTGTCCTCCACCGTGGCGCATCTGATGAAGAATCCGTACTGCCCGTCAACACTCTCAATGCAGAGATCTCGTTTATATGCCTCATAGTCAGCGGCATCCGGAGATGATTTTTCATTGTCCCCGGTGTTTCCGCTGTCAAGGGAGGTCACGACATAGCCCTCTATGAGAATATTGTCCTCAATCTTCCTTGCCGTTCCGGTGGTGCCCAATGCCCTCACGTCGCTGAAGGAATACATATTGCCCAGACCGTCCCTGGAAGTCTTCTGGACCAGATAGAGAATCTGCGGAAATTCCGTGCCTTCCCCGTCGGTGTAACTCATCCGGAGAGTGGCGAAGCGGAGGTCGCTCGTGGAAGGATTGGCCTTGGCGCGGACTGTAATTTGTTCGTCTGTAACTTTCACATCCTCAACCCATTCCGCATCCGTCCCCTCGGGATATGTAACTTCGAGACTTATGTTTTCAACGTCATCGATGTTTGTCTCCAGCACGATGGAGGTTTCCCCGGAAATGCTACCCGGTATTATCATCGTACCGGATTCCGGGCTTATGGTCGGCTGTCTTTTTCCCGCCTGGCGCACATATATAGTGTCGCAGCGGGTCATGTCCGTGGCATAAACCGCAAGCCTGACACCCCTGGCATAATTGTCATTCTGGTCGCATTCAATGCTGAATGTGCAGTCGCCGTGGAACACAATCTGCTTGAGAGGTCTCCTGCCGGTCTCGTCCTTCATCCTCATCCAGTCCACCTCCTCCCCGGCATACTTGACGACACATTCCTTGTTGGAGTAGATGGAAATCACCCTGCGGAGTGAATCAGTCACCACCCCGTCCGAGTACATTGCCCTGGCCGGGATTTCCACAGTCTTCATTGTGATTCCCAGTTCGGTGAACTCGAACTCGTCCCCGTTGTCCACGGTGCAGGCGGAGAGGGCCAGCACCGGGAGCGTAAGGGATAATATATTATGTAACAGCTTGTTCATTCTTTCAATGTTTGATGTTTATGACAGCCTATTTGTTGTACTTCACTGCAACGGACCCGAAGCAGAAGCGCTGGGCGGCGGTGACAGCCGTAGCCGTGAACAATCCGGTTGACCAGTCGATTGCCTCGGAGCTTGCGGACTCCAGAGTTATCTGGACATCCGACTTGCCGGCTATTTCGTCCGGAAGTTCCACGCAAACTTCCTTGGTTCCGCCGTTGAGGTTCATCAACTTATAAATGCTGGAACCCGGAATCGGCTCAAGGACAATCTTTTCCACGAGTTTGCGCTCCCCACCGTCAATCGAGCAGTAAACATTCCAGTTCACAGGAACCTGTCCTGTCTTGTCCGACTTCATCTCGCCGAGGCCGGCAGTGAAAATCAGGACCGGATGAGAGCCTGTCTTTATCGAGGTGGCCGGGAAGCCGATGGTAATCGTCTCCTTGGCGGAAGCATCACTGTTCCACCACTGTTTTCCGCTGGCTGTAGTCGCAAATCTGAAGCCTCGGTATCCACCGGAAATATCGGATGTAGCAGAGAGCTGATAGAACGCATTCCAAATCTTTGGAGCAATGTCCGACTTAGTCTGGACATAGCCTTCGCCATTGGAAGCCAGCAATTTGCCGGAAGTACCCTCGGCCAGTTTATATTGCGTGGCGGATCCTTCAGGATAATACCATTCTCCCACCACGGCTGTAAATCCATTGTCCGCCGACTTGTCAATAAGTATGTCGGAAGTATCGCAAGGCCTGATCTGCAGCCCGTCCAGGTTACGGTAGAACGGAATCTCGGCAGGAGTGTCGCATACTACAATGCCAAGCACGTCACCGGCTCCCCTCGGAACCATCTCCCCTGTATAATGCCAAGGGCAGTCAAGGTTGACAAGCATATTGATGGTGTCTCCATTCCTGTCCCTGAGCATCCTGGTGGCCACATTCTGTTTCTGCGCGGCATCTACCCAGGCAGAATTGACATTGGCGTATGAGCCGAAGTTCACTGCGATTTCGACATCCTTGACCCTGACGAGATTGAATACATCGGCCTCGGAAATCTCTGAAATTTTTCTCTCCACAGGAACAACGGTAACGGTCCCCTCCTTTGCAAAGCTGTTGGAAGTCACGCCTGAAAGAGTATATCGTGCAGGATTGTCCTCTCGTGTCAATGTCAAACCGGCAAGCGAGAGTTTAACCTTGTCCCCGCGGGTTAGGATGTTGTCCTCCGGAGTTGCCGTGACAACCCTTATTCCGCAATGTCCGTCCTCAGGCCCAATGTAGAATGTGGACTTGCCTACATTCTGGTCAATGGAACCGTATTCGAGCATCGGGCTGGTCTGTGTGTTTCCTCCGACAACATCGCCAATCACGACGGCCTGGATGTAGTCCCCGTCGAATGTCACCGAACCGGCTGCAGCAAGCTTGCCCTTTATGTCATCGAACGAAAGTTCCTGCTGGAATGCCACCTGGACCACCTCAAGGGTTGCCGAGAGCGGATGCTGGTCCATCGAGAATGTAATGACAGCCTTCCTGTCCTCCCTGTGAGTATTGGCCGCAACCTTGAATGTGGCAGCATTGCTGCCGAGTGCAATGTCTGATATCCAGCCGCCCTGGCTGCCCTCATAGCTTACTTCTGCTTTGACATCCTCTGCATAGGCTCCAAGATTGTGGATGCAGGAAGCTGTCTTCTCGGCCTCGAACGAGTCAACCGTCATTGTAGCCGGGTCAAACACGAGGCTGCCCTGCTCGGCGGTCTGTATTACATCAAAGGTGGTGCGGAATACATTCTCGTCAATGTCCTCGTATGTGAGGGAAATGGTGGACTTGCGCTCTGCTCCGGTGGTGTTCTCCGGAACTGTGAATGTTACCTTGCCCTCGCCTATGGCCACATTCTCGAGCCAGCCGGCGGTCACCTCTGTCTTGAGATCCTTGAGACGGGTCTCATTGAGATTGGTCTCGAACCCGACCTCATCATCCTGGCCCCAGGCAATGTAGGTTCTCTCACTGGCGAGGAACTTCAGGAGCGGAGTGGTAATCTCACCGGCCTGGTTTATCGTGATGTCAATTGGCTCATTGACACCGCTTGCGGATATGCGTATGGTGCATCTGCGGAGCATATCATCATTGCCGGAATACTTGAGAATGAAGTCTCCGTCCCCCTTGCCAGTGCCTTCCTCTATAGACGCCCAGTCCACATTCTCCACGAACTCCGCCTTCCAGGTACTGTTGCACCATACCAGGACGTGGGTCGATCCCTCGGCAGATTTCAGGTTCAATGTCTTGTCGTTGACCGCAAGATCCATTTCGGTAACGTCCTCCTCCTTGCAGCCGAATGCCGACAGCAATGTAGCAAGGCAGAAGAAGGTCAATAATCCGGTTGATATTTGTCTTTTCATAATATATTGTTTTTCAATTGATTGCAAACATGTTGATATATCCGGGCTACAGCCCGTACTGATTGTATTCCTTGTTGTCAAGAGCATATCCGGAATAAGCGACCTGTGTATCCGGTATCGGATAGTATCTGTGGCAAGGCAGGATATTCTCCCTGAGTTTGGTCTTCCTCGTTTCCATCTCGGTCCTGTCGAACCAGGTTCCCCAGCGCACGAGGTCAAACTTCCTCTGGAACTCCCCGAACAGTTCGCGTCCCCTCTCCGCGCGGATTTCATCCATCACGGCCGATTTGCTCGTCCTGGTATAAAGCCTTATTCCTGCCCTGGCCTTGACCATATTGAGATATCTGAGGGCTTCTTCAACATTGTCCATCATGCAATAGTCCTCGGCCATCATCAATATCACGTCCGCATAGCGGAAGACCTTGTAATTGTTTGAGTCATTGTTGGTCTGCATTCCAGGACACCAGAATTTCGGGCCGAGGAAGGCAGTGGACTTGGTGTCCTTCATCGCATCGAAGGTCTGCCCGTTCCATTCCCTGACAATGGTCATAGGCCGCCTCAGGTCATTGTTCTCCTCAGCGAGGAGGTTGTTGACAAGGTAGTTGTTGGCCTGGGCCGGAGCATAGCAGGAAGTGTTGCTGCCAAGTTCCTCGATTACGACACCATTGTATTTGTTGCCTGACCTCGGATATGGCATGCACATGCAGGCAAGATTGGAGGTGTAGTCAAGACCTCCGGCGCTGTATGTATGCTGTATCTCGAAGATGGACTCCGGGGTATTCTTGTACCGGAACGGAATGTCGGAGAGAGGATACTGGTCGAGACTTCCGTAGATTTCCTCCAGTTTCTTGCATGCCGCAAGGGAGGTCTCCCAATCCTTGTTCCACTGGGCCATCTTCGCTATCAGCATATAGCCCATTGCCGCTCCGACACGGTTCTCCTCCACCTCATTGGATCGTATTGCCGGCAATGCGTCGGCTGCTGCCCACAGTTCCTCGATCAATGCCGCCCTGGTGTCATCGGCCGACATTCTCGGGAGATGGCAGACCCGCTCAAGCGTCTCCTCGTCGGCCACGTCGTCAAGATAGAACGGCACGTCGCCGAAGAAGCAGGTCAGGAGCCAGTAATAGAAGCCCCTCATTATCTGGCCCTCGGCAAGAAGTTCGGCCTTGCGGTCATCCGCCAGCGGGGATTTTTCGATGCCGGCTATGGCTCCGTTGCAATATCTCACGCCCTTGTAGCCCTGCTCCCAAACAGTCGAGCCGAAACGCGGCTTGGCCGGAGATATGTCAAGGTCGGAGTCCTGGGTCGAGGACCTCGAGTAGGCCAGGTCGGTGGCACATTCGGTGGCAATGAGCATTGTTCCGTTGTAGAGTGATTTCAACGGGATGTAGCAGGAGTTCAGGGCCGCCTTGCACTGATTTACATTCCTGTAAAATGTATCCGATGTGGAAAACGATGACTGGTGTTCCTCCAGGCTGCACGAGGCCGCAGCCAATGCGCAGAGAGGCACCACCATATATTTCAATATCTGTTTCATAATGCTCTGTATTAATATCTTATCTGTACGCTGAACACTATTGTCCTGGCCTTCGGATATGCGCCAAGGTCAAGACGGCGCAGGGTGGAACTGTCCCCGGAAGAGGAGACGTCAGGGTCGAAGCCGTTGTACTTCTTCCAGAGGTAGAGGTTCTCTCCCGATGCCGTGAGAGTGATGTCCCTCAGCCAGCTGGTCTTCTTGGACAGGTCGAATGTATATCCGATGGACACGCTCTTCAGCCTTAGGTATGATGCATCGTAAACCATTCTGTCTGAAGGAATTGAAACTGTATTGGTCGCACCTGCGCGAGGCAGGTCGCTGTCAGGGTTGCGGACCGGATGCCAGCGGTTGGCCATATACTTGTACTGGTTGGTCTTGTTGCCGCCGGCCATATAGAGCTCGGAGTAATTGTAAATCTTGCCGCCCAGTGACCAGGAGAGATAGACTCCGAGGTTTAGTCCGTAGATATTGAACGTGTTCTGGAAACCACCGTAGAGATCCGGGTCGGCATTGCCCAGGTACACAAGGTCGTTCTGGTCGAGGAGTCCGTCATTGTTGATGTCGTAGTATTTCGGGAGTCCGAGACGGGACGAATAGTACTCCGACGGGATGGTGCTTTCGGAGACGTAGGCGTGCGTGGTCTCGTTGCGGACGAACTCATCCACGCTGTGCCATACCCCGGCGTACTTGAATCCCCAGAGAGCATTGAGAGGATAACCCTTGACGAAACCGTGCATCATATAAGGGTTGTTTCCGTCCGACGTGGCGGTAGGGATGAATTCGGAAGTGCCGATGTCATCCACCCTCTGGACGTTGCGGCTCAATGTGAGATTGGTGGTCCAGGTGAAGTTCTTCTTCACGATGTTCCTGCTCTCGATGGTAAGCTCCATTCCCTTGTTGGTGGTGTTTCCGAGATTGGTGAACTTGGAGTTGAATCCGCTCTGGGATGCCACCTGCACTTCCATCAGGAGGTCCCTGGTCTTGGAAATGTAGCCCTCG
>JBJEBP010000222.1:0-8208 GCA_051870135.1 Candidatus Cryptobacteroides sp.
AACCTCTACCGTCAGAACCGGAATCTGAAATCCTATCCATTAGACTATGGAGGCAGATATGTCCTGCAAATATAGCAATTTTATTGATTATTCACAATCACCTGAGCACAAACCTGTGTGCAGCCCTGGTCGAATCACCCGGATAGAAATCCACAGTGACCCCATTGTCGCTCACATTCATCTTGTAGGAGCCGGCGGCCAGGGAACGGGAATATGCCTTCAGGCCGGGACTGAACTCGTCAAACACAGGTTTGGCGGCGAGACGGCCATATTGATCTGGGCCCTCGGACTGAATCTCATATACACCTGTGGCATCATCACGCCAGACACTGTTCATCGTCATCTGGGTTATCCTTCCGCCATCCCCGTACCAGTCCAGGAACTCGGTAGTATGAGTATGACCGCAAAGCACAATGGCATTGTTCCCGGCCAGAAGCCGCCTCATGCGGTCCCGTGCAGCAGGATTCTTGTCCTTGCCGTGATAATACCACTTGTAATACTTGGTGCTGTCGTACGGAAATACAGTACAATGAATCAGGACGAAAAGATATCTCGCATCCGAAGCATCAGCAATAAGATTCGCAACCTTTTCGTCATCAGGCTTGTTGAAGTCAATGACAACGAATGCGTCAGGACCTACGCGGAAAGAAAAATCAGATGAGTCAACCGGGACACCGAGTTCCGAGGCCATCCTGCCCGGCATATAGCCAAGATATGCTTCTCGCGCAAAAGCATTGTCCTTTGCCCTCACATCGTGATTCCCGGCCACCGTAACCAGCGGAATATCAGGGAATTCATACTTGTACGACAATAGGCATCATCCAGCATCCTCCGATGTACCTCAATGCTTCCGCTATCCCCCTGGATAATGTCCCCCGTCTGAAGAACAAGCCTTGTACTCTCGTCCACCAGGCACGCAGCCCTCTTCAGCAATCTTGGTGACCGTTCCTTCCACATCTCTGCATCCCGGATGAACTCCTTGCGATGGGCCGCCTCGCGCTCGGCATTGGCAATGGTATAACCCTCGTGATAAACGCTCTCGGGAGCAACATCATAATGCGTATCACCCAGCATCACCACCGAATAGGAGCCATCCCCACCATTGCGCCGCACCCGCTTCGAAGCTGATTGCATTGCAAGGATTTCGGGCGAAAACCCAGACAGGAACAGGCCGGCAGCTGATAGTTCCAGGAATTTTCTTCTATCCATAACTATCTGATACTCAGATTTCAAAATCCAGGCAGGAACGGACAGCAGTATATGGCCGGACCTTGGAGTCGGCTACAGCCACGTGGGCAGGATGTACAGCATAAGCTTTCAGCGCAGCCTCGGACTCCAATGTGCAGTCCAGCATCACATCTGCATTGGACGAGGCCAGCCGGCCATCAATAATCACCTTCACATCAAGCAGTCCCGGCACGACGCCCTTGAGAGACTCAAGCCCCTCCTTGATCCCTGACTTGACATTTACCTTCTCCTCTTCTGACAACTCGTTCTTGAGTGTCCACAATATAATATGCTTAACCATAATGAATGAGAGATTGTTTACAGAGAGCGAATATACGGAATAATTTGCAAATGTTGGCTCAAATTTCTACATTTGGAAAAACCAATCAATCAAGCAAGAAATGAGACTTGACGGAAGACGTGTCAGCGGGAATGTCAGGGACATCCGCGGAAAAGGAGGCAAGGCCGCCGGAATCGGAATAGGCGGAGTAATCGTTATCGGACTGATAACATTGCTCATGGGCGGGAATCCGCTTGATGTGCTGAATATGGTCAGCACCGGAGAAGGAACCTCCGAAACATATACCCCAACAGCCGAGGAAGAAGAGCTTGCAACATTCGCAAAGCAGATTCTGGCCGGCACTGAAGATGTCTGGAGTGACATTTTCAAGCAAAACGGAATGCGTTACGAACCTCCGACACTCGTACTGTTTTCAGGCAGCGTCCAGTCCGGATGCGGCGGAGCGACCGCTTCCACAGGCCCGTTCTACTGTTCGGCGGACAGGTCCGTTTACCTTGACCTCTCATTCTTCACATCAATGAAAAAGGAATTCGGCACGGCCGGTGACTTCGCCTACGCCTACGTCATAGCACACGAGGTCGGCCACCACGTACAGAACCTCCTCGGCACGCTGAGGCAGGCCCACACGGCAATGAGCCAGGCCTCCTCCCAGGCCGAATCCAACAGAATCAGCGTCAGGCTTGAGCTCCAGGCGGATTTCTATGCCGGAGTATGGGCCCACCACGACAATGAAATGTTCAATTCACTTGAGCCCGGCGACATTGAAGAGGGCATTGCCATCGCCTCCCGCATCGGGGACGACTATCTCCAGAAACAGGCAAGGGGCTATGCCGTTCCGGACTCATTCAACCACGGAACCTCGGCACAGCGCGTGAGATGGCTAAAGAGAGGCTTCGAGAAAGGCGACCCTGACTACGGAGACACATTCTCACCGGACTACAACAGGCTATAATTCGGCACTATAAGTGCTTAAAAAACAATAGGAAACAAAAACAAATCCGATATGAATCTTTCAATCAAACAACTCACCGCAATGGTAAAAATGGCCTTCGACATTGCCAAGGCCGACGGAGAGGCTACAGAGAACGAGTACCAGATAATTTCAACGGAGCTCCAGGCGTTCGGAGTCACAAGCGAGGAACTCCAGGGGATGCTCCAGGAGGTTGACACAATGAAATTCTTCGATGCCTGCCGGATACTGGACGAAATGGGCGAGGATCAGAAACGCGAAGTCTGCGCCTGCCTCGGAACCATTGTCTGTGCTGACGGCAATATCAATGAGGAGGAAGTCAAGCTCTGGCAGAACATCGGAAACTGGTGCGGCTTCCCGTCAATGAGTCTTGAGGAGGCCATAAGAATCTTCAAGGGCGAGGCAGCTCCAGCACCTTCCAACATTACCAGGAAGACATTCAACGGAGGCTATTACGAAGGGCCTTTGAAAGACGGGAACTACCACGGGTTCGGAAGGATGGTATGGGACAACGGAGACGTATATGAGGGAATGTTCGAGAATGGTTCCAGGACCGGCGAGGGCAAGTACACCTGGCCGAGCGGCGGCTGGTACGAAGGTGGCTTCGAGAAGGCAAAGCTCTCAGGTATAGGAACTTACCACTATACGAATGGGGATGTTTACAATGGAATGTGGAAGAATGACAGCCGTGAGGGCTTCGGTGTCTATTACTACAAGAACGGAGATGTGGAATACGGCGAATACAAGGCCGGCAAGCAGGCCGGAACCAGTATCATACATCACGCAGACGGATCATTCAGCGTGTTTGACTTCACTGAAGAGGGCAAGGTAGCCAGCAGAAGAGATTACAATGGCTTGAACATTCCGCAGAAATGAAGTACCGGTTCGACCCAAGGCTGAAGCAGGAGAAGTTTCTTGCAGCCCAGATTCACGAGGCGCTGGAGGGGGACGTGATTGACCAGGTGATGGAATACACTGGGGCAATGGAATTTGATGACTCCGCAATGAGGGCCCATCTCGCCGTCACCAAACTCAGGATAGAGCCGGAGGTGATGCCACGGCTGTATTCCGTGCTGGAGGAGGTGAGGCACAATCTCGGCTTTGAGCGGGAAGTAGAGTTCTACATCACGAATTCCCCGCAGATCAATGCCTGTACATATTTCGGCACGACAAAGGGAAGACCTCTGATCATTGACCTGAACTCCGCCTTGATTGAAATGATGTCGGAAGAGGAGTTGAAATTCGTTGTAGGACACGAACTTGGACACCAGATTGACGGGAATGACAGGCTCAACAAGCTCATCAGGTTCGTCTATCCTGACCTCGAGGGAATGTCTCCCCTGCTCCTGAGGCTCAAGGTCAATTTCTGGCAGCAACTCTGCGAACTTGTGGCTGACAGGTACGGATTCCTCGCTGTCGGTGATGTAGGAACCTGCGTGTCCGCATTTTTCAAGATGCATTCCGGCCTGAATCTCAAGGGAATGAACATTGATGTCAATGCGTTCATCCGGCACAACCGCGAGACTCTCCGCCACGTTACCGAAGGCAATGTATTGAGTCTCAGCAACCACGACCATCCATTGGACGCATTGAGAGTGGAAGCCCTTGCCGCATTCGCCTACTCTTCGTCGCAGGAGGAACTGGACGGAATAATGAACAGCCTGATAGCTGCGATGGCAAGAATCAGGACAGAGGAAGTGGATATGAAACTGCCTTATTTCATATCCGCAGCAGGCCTCATCATTGCCAATGCGGACGGAAATGTCTCCCAGCAGGAGGTAGAACAGATACTGCAGGCCATATCCTCATTCCATCTCTTCCCGAAAGATGTCCTGGATGAAGTGGCCAAGGCAAATCCGCTGGAAATATTCACCCAGTCACTTTCCGAAATCCTTACATTGAGACCGGATATGAAGCCGGCCCTATTCAGGTTCGTAGTGGACTTGGTAATGAGCGACAACAAGCTGAGTATCAAGGAAGTAAACTGTATGGTAGACATAGGGACAAAGTTCTTCGGATACACCACCGAGGAAGTGATGTCAATATTTGCCGGAGCCATCAGGGAGGCCTTCAGGCCATCATTCAGCGCGCTCTGCTGAACGCCTACAGGAGCACCTCGGCAACTAACCTTATGTCATCGGCACGGAGCAGCGAAGGATGCTCGTATTCATCCACGATTTCGTGCTGCCAGGTCTGCTCCGCCGGAATGTAAATGCCCTTTCCGCCTATCTTGAGGACCGGGTCAATGTCGGACTTGAACGAATTGCCGACCATAAGGAGTTCGGACGGGATGACGCCCAGCCGTTTGCAGAGATCCGAATACACCTCAGGCACCTTTTCAGATACAATGTCAACCAGGTCAAAATAAGGCCTTAGGCCTGACCTGTCAAGTTTCAACTCCTGACCGAGAAGTTCTCCCTTGGTCAGGAGTACTATATTGTATCTGCCTGATTCCCTGAGTCTTGACAACGTCTCCACGACACCGGGAAGCGGGATGGACGGATTTCTCATTATCCTGCGGCCGGCATCCACCAGCTTCTGGATTCGGGAGGCATCGACCTTGCCCCTGCTGATTCTCACAGCGGTCTCCACCATTGATATGATGAAGGCCTTGGCCCCGTAGCCGAGTTCTGACATATTGGCCATCTCGGTCTTGAAAAGCTCCGATGCGAGCCAGTCCATCTCCCCGAAATCGGCGAGGGTGTCATAGAATTCCTGCTCTGCAGCCCGGAAAAGCGGCTCATTGCTCCAAAGCGTATCGTCCGCATCGAAGACAACTGCTTTAATATAGGTATACTCTTTTTTCATGGGCGGCAAAGTTACCAACTTTTTTCAAAAATGTCTTGTATTATTATAAAACTATTTCTAAATTGCACACAGAAACGAAAAAGAAATGAGATTTACTTGCAACAATACTTGGTGGTGGCGCCTGTTACAACTGAATAAGTCGTAGGGGGTCAGCACCATTTGTATGCATATTGATACATTGAGGTTCCTGCCGCAACTGCGACGGGAACCTTTCTTTTTTGAGCATTTGAAGAAACAACCGAATATTAACAAATAAAACCTTACGATTATGGAAAAGAAAATTCCTTACAAGATTTATCTCGCTGAAAATGAGATTCCTACACAATGGTACAATGTCAGGGCCGACATGAAGGTAAAGCCCTCTCCCCTTCTCAACCCGGGCACAGGCCAGCCTCTGACCCTCGAGGAACTCTCCCCGATTTTCTGCGAGGAGCTCTGCAAGCAGGAACTCGACAACGACACCCCATATTTCGACATCCCGGAGGAAATCCAGAATTTCTACAAGATGTACCGTCCATCCCCTCTCGTAAGGGCATACTTCCTGGAGAAGGCGCTTGGCACACCGGCCAAAATCTACTACAAGTTCGAGGGAAACAACACCTCCGGCAGCCACAAGCTCAATTCTGCCATCGCCCAGGCCTATTACGCCA
Source organism: Candidatus Cryptobacteroides sp. (assembly GCA_051870135.1). Lineage (GTDB taxonomy): Bacteria > Bacteroidota > Bacteroidia > Bacteroidales > UBA932 > Cryptobacteroides. The sequence continues at coordinate 5,957 of JBJEBP010000222.1, forward strand.
AGAAACAGGGTCTGAAAGGCGTCACCACGGAGACCGGAGCAGGTCAATGGGGAACAGCAATGAGCATGGCCTGTGCATACTTCGGCCTTGACTGCAAGGTGTTCATGGTTAAGTGTTCATACGAACAGAAGCCTTTCCGCCGTGAGGTGATGCGTACATACGGCGCACAGGTGACCCCTTCTCCAAGCATGACAACCAATGTGGGCCGCAAACTTCTCGAAGAGTTCCCGGACACCACCGGAAGTCTCGGCTGTGCAATTTCCGAGGCCGTGGAGGCTGCTGTCAGCAGCGAAGGCTACAGATACGTACTCGGATCTGTCCTCAACCAAGTCCTCCTCCACCAGACCGTAATCGGTCTTGAGGCCAAGGCCGCATTGGACAAATATGGCATCAAGCCTGACATCATCATTGGCTGCGCCGGCGGCGGCTCGAATCTCGGCGGTCTCATCAGCCCGTTCATGGGCGAAAAACTCAGGGGCGAGGCCGACTACAGAATCATTGCGGTGGAACCGGCATCCTGCCCGAGTTTCACGAGGGGCAAGTTCGCCTACGACTTCTGCGACACAGGTATGATTTGTCCTTTGGCCAAGATGTACACCCTTGGAAGCCAGTTCATTCCATCTGCCAACCACGCCGGAGGACTCAGGTTCCACGGAATGAGTACAATCCTGTCGCAGCTCTATCACGACGGTTTTATGGAGGCGAGGGCCGTGGAGCAGACCTCGGTGTTCGAGGCAGCTGAGATGTTCGCCAGGGTCGAAGGAACGCTCCCTGCTCCGGAGAGCAGCCACGCTATCAGGGTTGCAATTGACGAGGCATTGAAATGCAAGGAAACCGGGGAGGAGAAGACCATCGTATTCGGACTTACCGGTACAGGATATTTCGACCTGAAGGCCTACGAGAGCTTCAATGACGGGACAATGACGGATGTCATCCCTACTGACGAGGACATTGCTGCGAGCCTTGCGAAACTCCCGGAAGTGAAATGATTCTTTCAATGCAATCGGCCAGTGAGACCCGCCAATGCGGGATTTTCACGCCGAAAGTATCCTTGACCAGTTTCTTGTCCAGAACTGAATAATGCGGCCTCCTGACCTTGGATGGATATTCCTCGGAACGGCAAGGCCGTATTTCGCATTCAGTGTTGCCTGCAAGAGCCGCTATTTCCACTGCGAAGTCATACCAGGAGCAAACGCCCTCACCGGAGAAATGATAAATTCCTTCCCGGCCTGTCATATCTTCGCATATTATCTTGATTATCAATGCGGCAAGGTCAGTCGCAGAGGTCGGCGTCCCCACCTGGTCGCAAACAACGCCCAATTCCTTCTTCTCCGAGGTGAGCTTCAGCATTGTCTTGACAAAATTCTTCCCGTGCGGAGAATAGAGCCAGGCGGTCCTGACTATGATGTATTTGCAGCCGGAGTCAATCACGGCACGCTCTCCGGCAAGTTTGGTGACACCGTAAACTCCAGTCGGCCCGGTTTCGTCCATTTCCCGGTACGGGACACAGGTCTCACCGCTGAAAACGTAATCCGTGGAAATATGAATCAATGTAGCCCCGACCTCCCTTGCAGCCTCCGCTATCCCGGCCACTGCGACGTGGTTAAGCAAGTCCGCCATCTCCGGATTGCACTCCGCCTTCTCCACATCAGTATAAGCAGCACAGTTCACGACAGCAGTAACCTTCTCCTTCCTCAAGAATACCCCGACAGCCTCCTCATCAGTAATGTCCAGGGCCTGGACCCCGTCATTGGCCTTCAAATCCGTGAAGATGAACCTTACTTCCGGATTGGACAACGCAGCCGCCAGCCTGGAAATCTCTTTTCCAAGCTGTCCTTCCGCTCCTGTTATCAAAACTGTCTGTGCCATATCATCGCAAAATTAATGAATCTTCATAAATATACCAATTCCCTTTGCAATTTGGATATTTATGCGTATCTTTGTGCATATAACGCATATTTATACATTAACTTAACAAATCAATCACCTATACAGATGCCGTAGGAGCGGCAGAATTGAAACAACACGATGGAAGATTTCGTCATTGAGGTGGCTTCGGAGAAGCACATCCCCTACATCCCGGAGATTTTGAAGACAATTGAAGATGCAACCAAAGTCAGAGGCACCGGCATAGCCAGGAGAAAGCCGGAATACATTGAACAGAAGATGCGAGAGGGCAAGGCAATAATTGCAATGAAGGCGGACGTATTCGCGGGCTTCTGCTACATCGAAAGCTGGGACCACGAGAAATT
>JBJEBP010000223.1:0-8199 GCA_051870135.1 Candidatus Cryptobacteroides sp.
CAGGGTTGACAGGACAATGTCTTCGGCATTTTTCAATGCCTGCCACACTTACGGGGACGCTTCAGCCAGATACAGATACGGCCTCTTTTTCGAAGGGGAACTTGTGGCCTGTGCAAGTTTCTCATCTCCAAGGACTTGGCATAGACCTGACGGTATCCATAAATCAGCTGAATGGGTGAGGTATGCTTCCCTTCCGGATGTCCGTGTGGTTGGCGGAATGGGGAAACTCCTGAGCCGTTTCATTGAGGATGTCGGTCCTGACGATGTCATGAGCTATGCCGACCTGGAGTGGACGGACGGGGAGGTTTACAGGAAGCTTGGCTTCCGGGAGGAGTCGCTGCGGCCGCCGGTCAGCTTTGTCATTGATCCGATAACATACCGCAGAAGGCCTTTGACATCGGGTAAAAGCGGATTTCAGGAGGATTGCTCCCCGGATTGTACGGATGGAACCCTTTTCCACGTGAATCTCGGCAGCGTGAAGTACCGTCTCGATATTCATTGAATTTTCTATCCCGCCCTATTCACATTAATCCGGAGTTTCACTATCTTTGCACCAGAAAAATTCATTCTCAATATGGAACCTATCATCAAGACCGATTTCAACTTCCCTCATCAGGTGGGAAAATATGTCGGCAAAGTACGTGATGTCTATGACATTGACGGAAAGTATCTCGTAATGGCCGTTTCCGACCGTATTTCAGCATTTGACGTAGTCCTTCCGAAGGGCATTCCGTTCAAGGGACAGGTGCTCAACCAGATAGCGGAGAAGTTTCTCGACGCTACCGCCGACATTGTCCCGAACTGGAAGATAGCCAGTCCTGACCCTATGGTCACAGTGGGCTACAAATGCGAGCCTTTCAAGGTTGAGATGGTCATAAGGGGCTGTCTTGCAGGGCATTCCTGGCGTGAGTACCAGGCCGGAAAGAGGACTCTCTGCGGAGTTGCACTTCCTGACGGGATGGTCGAGGGACAGCATTTTCCGGAGCCTATCATCACTCCGTCCGCAAAGGCTTCCGAGGGCCACGACGAGGACATCACAAGGGAGGAAATCATTGCCCAGGGCATTGTACCTGAGGAGGATTACATCAAGATTGAGGAATATACCAGGGCCATTTTCAAGCGCGGACAGGAAATCGCGGCCAAGATGGGCCTTATTCTCGTGGACACCAAATATGAGTTTGGAAAGCGTGACGGCCAGATAATGCTGATGGACGAGGTCCACACTCCGGATTCTTCACGCTACTACTATGCTGAAGGCTATGAGGAGAGGCTCAGGAAAGGTGAGAAACAGAAACAGCTCTCCAAGGAATTCGTACGCGAGTGGCTTATGGCCAATGGCTTCCAGGGCCTTGACGGCCAGCAGGTTCCTGAGATGACTCCTGAGGTTGTCGAAGGCATTACCGCCAGGTACATTGAACTCTACGAGAAGATTACCGGTACACCTTTCGTACGCCGTGAATATACGGCAGAGGGGATTGAAAAGAATGTCACCGAGTACCTGAAGACTCTTCTCTAAACTCTGAAAATATGAAAGGAATCGTTCTCGCCGGTGGAAGCGGGACGAGGCTGTATCCCATTACTAAGGGAGTCAGCAAGCAGCTTCTCCCTGTTTTCGACAAGCCGATGATATATTACCCTATCTCCGTGCTTATGCTTGCCGGAATCAGGGATATACTCATTATCTCCACACCTCACGATTTGCCGGGCTTCAAGCGCCTGCTCGGGGACGGCTCCGATATCGGAGTCCGCTTCGAGTATGCGGAGCAGCCGTCTCCGGACGGACTTGCCCAGGCCTTTACCATTGGCGCTGATTTCATCGGTAATGATTCCGTATGTCTTGTCCTCGGTGACAATATCTTTCACGGTTCAGGCTTCAGGTCAATGCTGAAGAAGGCTGTCTCAAGCGCTGAAAATGAGGGCCTTGCCACGATTTTCGGTTACTGGGTAAGTGACCCGGGACGGTACGGCGTGGCGGAATTCGACAGTGAAGGAAGATGCCTGAGCATTGAGGAGAAGCCTGCAGCCCCGAAGTCCAACTATGCCGTCGTGGGCCTGTATTTTTACCCTAACAAGGTGGTTGAGGTGGCCCGTGGAGTGAAGCCTTCCGCCCGTGGGGAATATGAGATAACGTCTGTAAACCAGCGTTTTCTCGAGGATGGACAGCTCCGCGTCGAGACTCTCGGCAGGGGATTCGCCTGGCTGGATACCGGGACACACGATTCCCTCAGCGAGGCTTCCACCTACATTGAGGTGCTTGAGAAGCGTCAGGGACTGAAGATTGCCTGCCTTGAAGGCATTGCCTACGAGATGGGCTGGATTGACAGGGCCAAGTTGTGCGAACTGGCTGCTCCAATGGAAAAGAACCAGTACGGACAGTACCTTCTCAGGCTTGCGGAAGTATGAATATCATAAAGACTGGAATAGAGGGCGTTGTCATCATTGAACCGAAACTGTTCAATGATGCCCGCGGGTATTTCTTCGAGTCATTCTCACAGAGAGAGTTCGATAAGGCGGTCCGCCCTGTCAACTTCGTCCAGGACAATGAAAGCCGTTCATCCTACGGCGTGGTAAGGGGACTTCATTTCCAGAAACCACCTTTTGCACAGAGCAAGCTGGTCAGGGTAATCAGCGGAGCGGTGCTGGACATTGCCGTGGATATAAGGCGTGGCTCACCTACATTCGGCAGGCACGTGGCAGTGGAACTGACCGGAGACAATCATCGCCAGGTCTTCATCCCACGCGGTTTCGCCCACGGCTTCAGCGTACTTTCGGAATCGGTGGTATTCCAATACAAATGCGACAACTATTATTCTCCGGAGTCAGAGGGGGCAATTGCCTGGGATGACCCGGACCTTGGCATAGATTGGCGGATTGCACCGTCTGATATGCTCCTTTCCGTGAAGGACAGGCATCACGGCCGCCTGAGGGATGCCGGATGGCTTTTTGATTACAATGACAATCTTTATTGACAATGCGACGTACCATCCTCATAACCGGCGGTGCCGGCTTCATCGGCTCGCACGTAGTCAGGCTCCTGGTCAACAAATATCCGGATTACAGGATAGTCAATGTTGACAAGTTGACATACGCCGGCAACCTTGCCAATCTCAAGGATGTCGAAGGCCTGCCCAACTACCGTTTCGTTAAAATGGATATCTGTGATTTTGAAGGCATTGCCTCTCTTATCGGGGAGGAGAAAGTGGACGGAATCATACATCTTGCCGCAGAGTCGCACGTGGACAGGTCGATAACTGACCCGTTTACCTTCGCCAGGACCAATGTGATGGGCACCCTGACATTGCTTGAGGCTGCCCGGCGGCATTGGGCTCCTTCCGGATGGAACCCTTACGGCAATGGCTGCCGTTTCTATCACATTTCCACCGACGAGGTCTATGGAAGTCTCGCCCTGACAAGGCCGGAAGGCATTGCACCTCCATTCTCTACAAATGCTTCGAGTGCAGGGCATAAATGCTATGGCGATGATTTCTTTACCGAGTCAGGGAAATACCAGCCACATTCTCCATACAGTGCCTCCAAGGCCTCCTCGGACCATTTTGTCAGGGCATTCCACGATACCTACGGGATGCCCGCAGTCGTTTCCAATTGCTCCAACAACTACGGTCCATATCAGTTTCCTGAAAAGCTTATACCATTGTTTATCAATAATATACGCAACAGGAGACCGCTTCCGGTATATGGGGCGGGGGAGAATGTCAGGGACTGGCTTTACGTGGAGGACCACGCAAGGGCGATTGACCTTATATTCCACAATGGCAGGGCAGGTGAAACTTACAATATCGGAGGCTGCAATGAGTGGAAGAACATTGACCTGATAAAAGTTCTTGTCCGCACGGTTGACAGCCTTCTCGGGAGGACTGGATGTCCGGATATGGACCTCATTACCTTTGTCTCGGACAGGCCCGGACATGATGCCAGATATGCCATTGACTCATCCAAGATCAGGAAAGAACTTGGATGGGAGCCATCTCTCCAGTTCGAGGAAGGCATTGAGAAGACTGTACGGTGGTATCTTGATAACCAGGACTGGCTGGACGGTGTTACTTCAGGTGATTATATGAAGTATTATGACTCGATGTACTCTGGCAGGTAGCAATAAGGGGACTGTTCGGCCAGCCCCCTAATCACAATTATTGATACGTTTCCTGTCCGGCGATGCCGGCCATTCTTCTACTTCTTGAAGTATCTGTTGTAAAGACCCTGGAATCCGGCACCGTGGCGGGCCTCATCCTTTGCCATCTCGTGAACAGTGTCGTGAACTGCATCGTAGTTGAGTTCCTTGGCCCTCTTTGCGATAGCAAGCTTGCCCTCGCAAGCACCTGCCTCAGCCTCGATTCTCTTCTCGAGATTGGTCTTGGTGTCCCATACCACATCACCGAGAAGTTCGGCGAACTTGGAAGCGTGCTCTGCCTCCTCGAAGGCATATCTCTTGAAAGCCTCGGCAATCTCAGGATAACCCTCACGGTCTGCCTGGCGGCTCATTGCCAAATACATACCGACCTCGCAGCACTCACCGTTGAAATGAGCCTCAAGGCCTTCGTGAACCTCTTTGTCGCAGTCCTTGGCAACGCCGATAACGTGCTCGCAAGCCCAGCTCTTAGGGCCTTCTTCCTTGAGTTCTGCGAATTTGTCAGCCTTTGCGTGGCATACAGGGCATTCTGCAGGAGGGTTTTCACCTTCATATACATATCCGCAGACGAGACATCTGAATTTCTTCTTCATAATCTGTGTATTTTAAAAAGTTTCAAAAATGCGTATGCAAATTTAATCATTCGCATACGCAAAAACAATACCTTGTTTCAATTCAGACAAATTGTCAGTTCTGCTCCTTCGGAATCAGGGCGAATGTCAGTTCTCCCTTGCAGCAGAGCTTTCCGCCTACCTCAAGTTTGGCCGAGCAGAAATACAGCGGGCCCTTCTTTTCATTGAGCTTTGCCGTAATCTCGCATACATCCCCAGGCCTCACCGGATTCTTGAAGCGTACCTTGTCGATTCCTGCATAGAGAGTAAGGTTGCCGGGGATGTCGTCCTTCACCATTATGGCGCAACTCTGTGCCATAATCTCACACTGGATTACTCCAGGGACAATAGGGTTTCCCGGGAAGTGTCCGCGGGTGAAGAATTCGTCTTCCTTGATGGTGTACTTGCAGTGAGCCACACCGTTCTCGTCAATCTCCGCCTCGTCAACAAGAAGCATAGGTTCCCTGTGAGGCAGAAATTTTTTAATGTCTTCCTTGTTCATTTTTATTGGTTTTAGTCGTCTTTTTAATTGTTATTCAGAATATTTCCTGAATGCTACGCAGGCATCGTGACCTCCGAATCCAAGGGAGTCGGATATTCCGATTGTGAGATCTGCCTCCACTGCCTTGTTTGGAGTGTAGTCAAGGTCACATTCAGGATCCGGTGTGTCCAGGTTGATGGTAGGAGGTACAATGCCGTTCTTGAGAGCCAGGATTGTGGCAATCGCCTCTGCTGCTCCGGCTGCTCCGAGCATGTGGCCTGTCATTGACTTGATGGAGTCGATGTGGGCCTTGTAGGCATAGTCGCCGAGAGCAATCTTGTAGGCCAATGTCTCAGCGGCATCATTGAGTTTGGTTCCAGTGCCGTGTGCATTGATGTAGAGAACATCCTTCTCCTTGTCGAATCCTCCCTCGGTGAGGGCCAGCTCGATACATTTGGCCTGGGTAGTTCCGTCCGGCCTCGGGGCTGTCGAGTGGTATGCGTCGCAGGTATTGCCGTAGCCTACCATTTCCGCATAGATCTTGGCTCCGCGTGCCTTTGCGTGCTCATATTCTTCAAGTACAATCATTCCTGCACCGTCTCCCATTACGAATCCGCCCCTGTTTGCATTGAAAGGAAGGGACGCATATTTAGGATCCTCTGCACGGGAGAGAGCCTTGGCATTGGCGAAGCCTGCTATACCGAGAGGAATGGTCGCGTTCTCGCAGCCTCCGGCGATAATGGCGTCTGCATAGCCGTGCTTGATGGCCCTGTAGGCTTCTCCGATGTTGTTTGTCGAAGTGGCGCAGGCGGTTACGACGTCAATTGTAGGACCGTTTGCGTGGTGCTTGATGGCGATGTGGCCGGCAGCGATGTTTGAAATCATTGTCGGGATGAAGAGCGGAGAAACCCATTTGCCTGAGGGGTCCTCAATCATCTTCGCTGTTTCCCTGTACTGGATTTCAAATCCACCTATGCCTGAGCCTACATAGACTCCAAGCCTGAACGGGTCAATGTTGCTGTCTTCGCCCTCTGTCTTGAGTCCGGCCTGCTGCATAGCCTGGTAAGCCGCCGCTACTCCATACTGGGTGAAGAGGTCCTGCTTCCTGATGAAAGGCTTGTCCATCCCATACTCTTCCGGTTTGAAGTCCTTGACCTTGCCTGCAATCTTCACAGGAAGTTCATCGGTCGGGAAGTTAGTGATGAAATCGATGCCGCAGACACCGTTCACGAGGTTGTTCCAGTAAGTTTCGATATCATTTCCGATTGGGGAGATGATACCCATTCCAGTTACTACTACTCTTTTTGCCATAAGTATTTCAAGTTATCTTTTATTCAAGGTGCGCTGCGCGTCTCCGCCCATTGCACCCATGTGCCTATCCCAGAAGCGACGGAGCGTTCCTGAGGAGTTTCTCGGCACCTTCCATAATATCTTTTACAATTGATTCAGCGCTTTCGGTCTTCTTGATCATGCCGGCTACCTCTCCTGCGAGGTAACTTCCCATATTGTCACCGTCGAACACAGCCTTGCGGAGAGAACCCTTTCCGAATTCGAGCACTTCCTCCTTTGATACGGCAGGGTCATATTCCATCTTGAAGAACTTCTTGGAGAACGGGTTCTTGAGACAGCGGACAGCGTCACCGAGAGACTTTCCGGTCACCATTGTGCTCACGTCGGATGCCTTGATGAGCTTCTCCTTGTAGTTCGGGTGAACCAGGCATTCGTCGGCAACGAGAAAACGTGTTCCTACCTGTACGCCTACGGCTCCCATCATGAATGCTGCGGCAGCACCTCTTCCATCGAAGATTCCGCCGGCTGCAAGAACCGGAATGTCCAGTGCGTCAATGACTTGTGGTACCAGCGCCATAGTGTGGTTGTCGCCGACGTGTCCGCCGGATTCAGCGCCCTCGGCAACAACGGCTGTAGCTCCGAGTTCCTGCATCTTCAATGCGTATGCTACTGAGGCTACGACTGGAATTACCTTGATGCCGGCAGCCTTCCATTTTTCCATATATGCAGAAGGAGAACCTGCACCGGTGGTGAGTATCTTCACCCCTTCCTCGATTACCATATCAGCCACCTCGGCAGCATTCGGGGCAGCAAGCATGATGTTGACTCCGAACGGCTTGTCAGTCAGTTCACGGCATTTGCGTATTTCCTGCCTGACGGCTTCAGTGCCGTAGTTGATGGATGAAATAAGGCCGAGACCGCCGGCGTTGGATACAGCAGCGGCAAGTTTGGCATCTGCAATCCAGGCCATACCGCCCTGGAACAGAGGGTATTTTATGCCAAGGATATCACAAATTGGACTTTTGATCATAATATTCGGTTTTAATACAATTTGCAAATATACTAAAAATTTTACCATTCGAGCACAGCGGCGGCGGACAGGAGTCCGGCACCGAATGCGCTGAATACCAGGATGTCACCTGGCTTGAACAGACCCTTCCTGTTGCACTCGTCCAGGAGGATGGCGCAGGATGCTGAAGAGGAATTGCCGTGGTCGGATATGTTTACAGGGAACTTCTCGTCCGGCTCGTCCAGATATTTCTTGATGGCGTCAATGATGCGGAGATTGGCCTGATGAACCATATAGTAGCTTACATCCGACTTCTTCATCCCGATTTCATTGAGAAGTGCCTCCACTTCCGTGGTTGATGCCCCTACTGCGAACTTGAATACCTCCCTGCCTCTCATCTGGAGCGGAACGTCCTGTTCCTCCTTGGTGATGTAGGGAGTAGGCATCAATGTCCTTTTCTGCCATATCTTGTTGGAATCCGGCTGGGAATGCAGTCTTATGCCCTTGAGATTGTCTCCCTTTGTAAAGACTGCCGCACCGGCTCCGTCTCCGAAAAGAACGCAGGTGGAACGGTCGTTCCAGTCTGTCATCCTGGTCGGCTCCTCGGCGCTGACTATGAGCACGTTCCTGACTTTTCCGGCGAGGAAATGCGTCTCTGCAA
>JBJEBP010000224.1:0-2073 GCA_051870135.1 Candidatus Cryptobacteroides sp.
CTCCGCCCTCGAACAATGTGCCGGCGAGGATGCGCCGGGCGAGGGAATGTCCCTCCACAATGAGCTTGTCCCCGGATATTTTCGCATTGACCCCCATCCGGGTGAGCATTTCCAATATGGCCTTGCCCCTGTCGCTTTCCTTGTTGGCGAGCCGGCCCACTCCGGCAATCTTGCTGGTACCCTCACAGAAAGCCGCAAGGACGGAGACTATCGGGAAGAGGTCAGGGCAGTTGGCAGCGTCCACGTCGAATGCGCTGAGCGGTGCCCTCTGCACGTGAATGAGGCCTTTCGGGTCGTCATCCCCCATCTGGGAAAGGCTGGCTCCGGCCTCCATCAATATGTCCATTATCGAGAGATCCGCCTGCAATGACTTGGTATCCAGGCCGGTAAGCTCTGCTCTTCCGAACACGGCCCCGGCCACGAGGAAGTTGGCCGCAGAACTCCAGTCACCTTCAATGTCCATGTCGGCCGCCTTGTAGGACTGGCCTCCCTTGATGTGGAAAGTGATTGAGGTACAGTCGCTCCAGTCCTTGGACTCGGCAAATTCCTCCCCGCCTTCCATATCGCACCAGACTTTCACGCCGAATGCCTTCATCACGTCCATCGTAATGAAGAGGTAAGGGATGCTTTTCGGATTGTTCAGTTCAATGACGGTGTCCTCTTCGAGAAGCGGCAATGCCATCAGCAGGCCGGAGATTATTTGGGAGCCGCTTGCCCCTGATATTGAGGCTTTTCCGGCATTGAGTGAGCCTGCCACGTCGAGAGGGACGAAGACCTCGGCTGCGGTCGGTTTGGTGGCGTTGGACACCGAAGCGGCACTTCCGGCCGGGAGGGCGGCCCGTTCTCCAGCCTGGACGAGTTTCACCCCGAAGGCCGACATTATCTCAGGCGCACCCTTGAGCGGCCTGCCGGTCAATGTCTTCTCGCCTGTAACCCTGACGTCGCCGTCATTCAGCACCGAGAGAAGCGGTATCATCATTCTGGTGAGAAGCCCCGATTCTCCCGTATGCAAAGTATTGAGTTTCAATGATTTTCTTTTCGCACCAATGCCCTTGATGGTCAATGCGGACCCATCCTTGGCCACATTGCCGGAGGCGTAGGAAAGGCCTACCGTGACCTCTGCGCCGATTGCCCTGGCGACTGCTACAGCCGACTCATTGTCCCCGCAAGGAGAATAGCCCCTCAGCACGGAAACGCCCTCGGACAATGCCGCTGCAACGATGGCCCGCTGGGCGAAACTCTTGGATGAAGGCATCTGGACAGGTTCCACGGACGGGTAGCCCGGGAATCTGCGGTCTCCATAGACATTGGCCCGCATCGAGGCCGTGGACATCTGGCCTGGAGCGGCAGCCTCCTCCTCATTGAGGGCAGCGTAGGTATGCGGAGCCCCCTTCGCAAGGCAGTCAATGCGGCTGGAACGGCCCTTCTCCCCCATTGCGAATGCCACGAGACGGCCCGGGTCGAAATGGTCATAAAGCCTCAGGACACGGTCCGGGTCATTGTCATCATTGGCTGTGACAACTATTTTGGCAATGTCTGCTCCAAGGGCGAAGCATTTCTCTGTCAATGCTTTAAGTGCCTCAAGGGAGTCCGTTCCCGAGAAGTCGTGGTAGGATCGGATGAGGACGGTACCGCATTCCCTGGTCTCGCGGCGGATGCGCTTGGACATCATTGCAGGAGCCTCGATTTCGAGGTCGGCGTATGCGGCTCCGGCATGGATGGCAGTGATGAGCAGCGACTCGGCCTTCTGGGATGCCCTTGAGTCCAGCTTGCGTTCATCCGTATGCCCGTCATCGAGGGAGGCCCTGATTTCGGATACCCTGCAGGTGGCTATGAGTGGCACGTCGGAGGAGGAAAAGAGTTCCTCGACCTCGTCCTGGGCCAGGTCGCATCGGTCAAGCCTGATTTCAGCCATCTCCACTTCCCCGGATTCGAGGATGGCGAAGATTTCGTCAAGTGTCCTGTTCTGTATGGATGTGCAGATCATTGTCTGTTAAATTTCTCGTTCAAGTATCGCAAGTCTGCAAAGATACGAAATTTTGCTATGATAATGCGCCAAGAACCTCATTGACG
>JBJEBP010000225.1:0-2073 GCA_051870135.1 Candidatus Cryptobacteroides sp.
GCCGCGCCTTCACAGCCTTACACCTTTGTTGCACTGTTCACTTGAATTGGGGTCTGAAATCATCAAGAATTTTGTTGAATAGGGGCTGTCGGAAAAAATTGACATTTTCCGACAGCCCCTGAATGATCCCATAAACAGGGGGATTTAATGTTAACGTTAATAATCTGGAAGGCCCATCTCATGCACTTCAATTGATTGAATCCTGCCGTCCGCCCATCCGTTCAATCGTCACATCAACGAATGAACAATAATATTCATATTCCTCCGGATCTCTGTCCGGATCTTTATGCTCTGCTATATATGCTTTATAATCTTCAAGGGTCTCAATTGCCTGTGCAATGTCTCCTGCCGCATAATAAAGATTCGCTATATACAGGGCAACATTGAAACTCGTAAAAGACGGACTGTCGAAAATCTTATAAACAGAATAGGCATAGCTTTCGACCATTTCCAAAGCTTCATCAATCTGTCCCCGCCCGGCGAGCATCATTCCCAATTCCTCCGAAAGCTCCGGAAAAATGCGGGAAATAATGACAGTATCACCAGCCGTTTTCTTCGCTGAATATTTCATTACAATATCCTGTATGGCATATTCAAATCTCAGGAGGCTGAGGTATTTAACGTCAGCAGAGTCTTTGGGCTCAAACTCGTACATCATCGGCATGAGGACGTCTTTAGAAAAACAGTACAGATTTGTAGGGTTTTTCAGACATACCATGAAGTCGCCAGGTTTTCCATCTCCGTTATAAAGGTCATAAGCTTCCTTGAACTTGTCTTCTTGACATAATCTGACAAATGTGCTCCAAGTTACAGCCGCAGAGTCGAACAACTCTTGGGTGGGCATACCGAAAGGATTGGCTTCGGGATGATACTCCGGTTCTTTTGGCTCGAAGCCCACGAGGGCAAGTCTTGCAGAATCTATCTTTTCAATGGCCTGTTTGACTTCGACGGGATTGAGCACTTCATATTCAGTAGTCTGGACTCTTTGTCCACAAGAAGTCATGACGATAGCCGCAAGACATACTATGATGTTTGACGGACCCGTAAACATAGGTACTATTTCTCAATTTTCCTGACATATACGGTTATTTCTGTTCTTTCTCAATTGCCTTTCTGGTGTTTTCGTCAAAGTCCAGCCGCTGAAGTTGCCTGACACATTGAAAACGGACCATTTCCTCAAGGGTGATTCTGCGGCCCTCATAATCTACCTTATGGTTGGTGCTGTAATAAGAAGTGAACATCATCCAGGCAGAATGATACTTTCGCCAGCAACTGTAGATATAGTTTGCCTGGCTATAGTAACAGTCATCTTCCTTTCCTACAAGTTGTTGGATTTCAATCTGGCTGTTTACCATCCCGGTGATCCGGTTGACGATGTCCTGTCCCATATCGTCAGCAGTCATTCCCTTGTAAATGATTCTCTTGTTTTTCAGTCCTGTACGGATTTTTTTGCTGATGGCCATTCCTATTATCCCTCCTCCAAACAGAGCTGCTGTCATTACGTCGCCGAAGGAATTCCCGTCAATCGATTTCCCTGTATGGCCGTTCAGCCATTTGCTGACTTCGTCAATGTAGTTGCCTGCCTCTGAAATCTTACTCATGAGGAGCATTACGCGGGATTCATTGTTTGCTTCCATATATTGCCAATTATTTTTATTTGCCGAATACTGCAACCGTGTCACCGATTGCAAAGCAAAGTTATATGGCAGTGTCCGATATCAGAATTTTCCGCAAGCCTTGCGGAAGGTCAGTCCTTGTTCTCCCAGGTCACAAGTTCACGTGGAAGCCTGATGCTTTTACTCTCACCTTTCCGGCCGTCGATGATGTACCACCGGGCTTGTGGTTTTTCGGGTATATCCTGATGCTTTATTTTGCGGAATAATGAAAATATTGTACTTTTACGCAAAACAAGCATACGAAAATGTGCGAAATGGCAGGTAGGGAAGTTTAAATATCTTTGCTATGTCATGAAACTGATTCGAAGGGATATGGCACCACAAGAACCCCTATTTCAAAGAGTATAATGGTCCCCAGAAGTTGGACACAAGGTTAAGACAAAAAACACTTAACTTT
>JBJEBP010000226.1:0-32017 GCA_051870135.1 Candidatus Cryptobacteroides sp.
TGACCAAGGTTGTTGGCGCCGCAGAAACTCCGGAGGAATTCATTGAGGCTTTTTCAGGAATCAACTCGTTGTTGCTCAGTGAGCCAGACAAGTATGTGGAGCCTCTTGCCACGAGGTTGAAGACGGATATTGATGCGGTTGACATTGAACCTGTCCTTGCCGTTATCAAGGAAATCGACCCTGAAGAGATTAAAGTCAACCAGACGGCTGATGCGCTTTCCGAGGATGACCTCAAATATGCCATCATGGGACTTGACCTCAAGCCTCGAAACGGCATCGGACTCCTGGTAGTGTGCGGCGAGCTGGACAAGGGAACTGATTATGGTACATTCTATTATGTAATGTTTGACAATAAGGATATGACCATCCTCGATTCCTGGGCATCCAAGGGAAAATCCGGTGGAATAGGACTGCGAAACTACTGGGCGAGATCATTCTACAGGACAATAGCCGAGATAAATCCATCCAAGTTCTACCAGGCCAAGAAGAAGGTCAAGGCAGGATTGAACAAGGGGGTTGAAGCCGTGAAGAGCGGATTTGAGAAAAAAGACAAAGAATAACATATAAATGAACGAACTTGACAACAAACTGACAAAAGGCCTTTATTTTCCTGAAAATGAACACGATGCTTGTGGTGTCGGCCTGGTGGTGAACATCAGCGGCAGCAAGTATCACGATGTCGTGGAGAAGGGTCTCACCGTCCTGGAGAATATGGCGCATAGAGGTGCCGAGGGCGGTGATCTCAAGACAGGTGACGGCGCGGGAATAATGCTCCAGATTCCGCACGAATTCATTCTTCTCAATGGAATACCGGTTCCAGAGAAGGGCCGTTACGGTGTGGGTATGGTGTTCCTTCCGAAGAATCCGAAGGACAATGCCCATTTCACCGAGATTATCACTGAGTCCGTGGAAGCCCACGGCCTCAGCATCATGCATTCCAGACAGGTACCTGTCAATTCCTCTATCCTGGGTCAGGTCGCATTGGAATCAGAACCGGAAATCAGGCAGCTGTTCATTGTTGGCTGCGATGACAGGAAGACATTGGAGGACAAGTTGTATCTTGTCCGCAAGGCCATCGAGCGCAAGGTCCTGGATTCTTCTATTTCGGACAAAGGGGGCTGCTATGTGGCCAGCCTTTCCACGAGAACTGTCGTTTACAAGGGTATGCTCTCTACAATGCAGCTCAGGGAGTACTTCCCGGATTTGACCAATACATACTTCACGAGTGCGATTGCCCTTGTGCATTCCAGATTTTCCACCAATACCTTCCCGACCTGGTCCCTTGCCCAGCCTTTCAGGATGATCGGCCACAATGGCGAAATCAATACAATCAGGGGCAACCGCCTGTGGATCAAGGCAAGAGAGGCTGTGCTCAAGGCTGACAACCTGGGCAGCATCAATGAGAATGTCAGTCCTGTAATCCAGCCGGGAATGAGCGACAGCGCCTCATTTGACAATGTGCTGGAATTCTTCATCCGGACGGGGATGGAGATTCCTCATGCATTGGCAATGCTGATTCCTGAGAGTTACCGCGAGGGCAATCCTCTCGGCCAGGACCTGAAGAGTTACTACGAGTACCATTCCATCTTTATGGAGCCTTGGGATGGCCCGGCCACGATACTTTTCTCCGACGGAAGATATGCTGGAGGAATGCTGGACAGGAACGGTCTTCGTCCCTGCCGGTATTTCATCACCAAGAACGGACTTCTCGTAATGGCCTCTGAAACAGGAGTTCTCGATATCCCTGCCTCAGAGATTGCCTGCAAGGGAAGGCTCTGTCCGGGCAAGATTATGATGGTGGATACGAAACAGGGCAAGATTCTGGACAATGACACCATCAAGGAGGCTCTTGCCGCCGAGCATCCATATACCGACTGGCTGAACAGGGGAAGGATTATCCTGAACAATATCAGGAGCGGAAGGAAGGTGGAGCACTCTGTACCGGACTTTGAAAGCAAGCTGAAGGTCTTCGGATATGGCAAGGAAGATATTTCCAGAATATTGGTGCCGATGGCCAGGGACAGTGCAGAGCCACTTTATGCAATGGGTGACGATACTCCTCTCGCAGTCCTTTCCGAGAAGCCTCAGCGTTTCTTCAATTATTTCAAGCAGAAGTTCGCCCAGGTGACAAATCCTCCGATAGATCCTATCCGTGAATCAACGGTGATGTCTCTCTCCAGTTACATAGGGGCAGTGAAGGGCAATATCCTGAAACCGTCCCCGGATCTCTGCAAGGTGGTCAAGCTCACATCCCCTATTCTTACCAATACGGAAATGGAGACACTCAGGAATCTCCGTTACAAGGGCTTCAAGACCATCACCCTTCCTATGCTTTTCGAAGTGGCAGGAGGCAAGCAGGCTATGGAGTCTGCGATTGCTGCCCTTTGCCGGGATGCTTCGAGGGCTGTGGATGCCGGGTACAACTATTTGATTATCAGCGATAAATCTGTTGACAAAGACCACGCTCCAATACCTTCTCTCCTGGCATTGTCAGCAGTTCACCATCATCTCATACATAGCAGGAAGAGGTCCCAGACCGCTATTATCGTAGAGTCCGGAGAGGTTTGCGAGGTGATGCATGTGGCCCTTCTGGTAGGATACGGAGCCAGCGGAGTGAATCCATATATGTCATTCGCAATTCTGGACCAGCTGGTTAAGGACAAGGAATTGCAACTTGATTTTCCGGCCGCCGAAGACCATTATATCACGGCCATCAACAAGGGAATGCTGAAGATTCTCTCCAAGATGGGTATTTCCACAATCAGGAGCTACAGGGGTGCGGCATTGTTCGAGTCCCTGGGCGTAAGTTCCTCATTGCTCGACAAATATATGGGCGGAGGAATTTCGCAGATTGAGGGAATCTCGGTCGGGGACGTGGCTGCTGACGTGATTTCCGCCCATTCGGCGGCATACTCGGAGCAGGAGAAGAAGGAGGATTCTTCTCTCGGTTCGCTGGAGGACTACGGCGCATATTCCTGGAAGAAGGGCGGCGAGCGTCATTTCTGGAATCCGGAGAGGGTACGTCTTCTCCAGAATGCTGTCCGCAACAAGGATTTCGATGCGTTCACTCAATTCTGCGATGTTGCGGAGAACCGTACAAGACCGATGAATATCAGGGACTTGATGGAAATTGAGAGTGACCGTGAGCCGATTCCGGTGGAAGAGGTTGAGCCAGAGGAGGAGATAATGAAGCGCTTTGTCGCCGAGGCGATTTCTTTCGGTGCAATCAGCAAGGAGGCCCACGAGACCATTGCCATTGCAATGAACAGTTTCGGCGGAAGGAGCAATACCGGAGAAGGCGGTGAAGACCCTGACAGGAATCGTCCTCTCCCGGATGGCAGCAATGCCAGAAGTGCCGTCAAGCAGGTCGCTTCAGGGCGTTTCGGCGTGGACACGGACTATCTTGTCAATGCGGACGAGATCCAGATCAAGGTTGCCCAGGGTGCCAAGCCGGGTGAAGGCGGCCAGTTGCCCGGTTTCAAGGTGGACGAACTCATTGCCAAGACCAGGCATTCCGTTCCCGGCATTACATTGATTTCCCCTCCGCCTCATCACGACATTTATTCCATTGAGGACCTCGCGCAGCTGATCTTTGACCTCAAGAATGTCAATACCACTGCAAGAATTAGTGTAAAACTGGTTTCTGAGGCGGGTGTGGGCACGATTGCAGCCGGTGTGGCAAAGGCCAAGGCTGATGTCATTCTCATAAGCGGAGGAGACGGAGGCACCGGTGCAAGCCCTGCCGGAAGTGTCAAGCACGCAGGAGGTCCTGCGGAGACCGGTCTTGCGGAAATCCAGCAGACTTTGGTTATGAACAATCTCCGCGGAAAGGTCAGGCTTCAGGTGGACGGAGGTCTCAAATGCACCCGGGATGTCATTTTCATGGCTCTTCTCGGGGCTGAGGAGTATGGCTTCGGTACGGCCGTGATGATTTCAGAGGGCTGTGTGATGTGCAGGAACTGCAACAGGAACATCTGTCCTGTAGGCATTGCGACCCAGAACCCTGAACTGAGAAAGAGGTTCAAAGGCAAGCCTGAGGATATTGTGACATATTTCCGTTTCCTTGCCACATCTGTAAGGAAACTCCTTGCGGATATGGGATACAGGTCAATGCAGGAGATTATAGGCCGTGCGGATCTTCTCAAGAAGCGCTCTTATCCGGATGGTGCGAAGGCAGACAAGCTTTCTCTTGACCGCGTCCTCTATATCCCTGAGCATTGCAGGGACAATGCGAGATTTTTCGATACTCCGCAGGAACACAGAATTGAAGATGTCAAGGACGTGGAACTGATGGCTGTGTTGAAGTCTGCCATAGAGTCCGGCCATAAAATCAGTATTGGCGTACCGATTCGCAATATTGACCGCAGCGTGGGTGCAATGTTGAGCGGAGAGATTACGAGGAAATGGGGGATTGCCGGTCTGCCGGATGACACCATAACCGTGGATTTCACCGGCTCGGCCGGCCAGAGTTTCGGATCATTCCTATGTAAAGGTTTGACATTCAAGCTTTCCGGTGATGCAAACGACTATCTCGGCAAGGGTCTTTCAGGCGGTAAAATAATCATTACCCCGCCTGCTGACGCAGAGTTCAGGCCTGAGGAGAATATCATTGCCGGCAATACAATAGGCTACGGGGCTACTTCCGGGGAGATGTACATAAACGGAGCGGTGGGAGAGCGTTTCTGTGTCAGGAACAGTGGAATGACAGCTGTCGTGGAGGGAGTCGGAGACCATTGCTGCGAATATATGACTGGCGGCCGGGTCGTGGTTCTTGGCAAGACCGGACGCAACTTTGCTGCCGGAATGAGCGGCGGTATAGCCTATGTATGGGATCCGGAGGGCAGTTTTGACTATTATTGCAATATGGATATGATTGAGCTGACGCTGGTGGAGACTGCGGAGGACAGTGAAGAGCTCAGGAATCTTGTTGAGAAACACAGGAAATGCACCGGAAGTGCAGTCGCGGCCATGATTCTGGAGGACTGGGATTTGCACAAGAGGCAGTTCCTCAAGGTCATGCCGGTGGAATACAAGAAGATAATGGGATAGAAAAAGGGGCTTCAGCGAGCCCCTTTTCTGTTATTCGTTCTTGCGTTCCTTATGTCTGGTAAGTTTTTCCTTCATTGCGTCAGCGCATTCGTTGACAGCCTCCTCGAACGTCTTTGCGTTCCTCTCGATAACCTGGGAACCGCCCGGAATATGAACCATAAGCTTTACGTTCTTGTTTTCCGGCCTCTCCAGAAGGGAAAGAACAACCTCCACTCCGGTAATCTGGTCATCGAACTTGCCGATTTTTGAGACCTTTTTCTCCACGAAATCCAGAAGCTTCTGGTCAGCGTCAAATTTGAGCGACTGAATTCTAATCTCCATTGTTACCTCCTCTTTTTGCCCTTGGGTGGGCGTTTGAATAAACATTTTTCAGTTGTTCAATGCCGGTATGGGTATAGACCTGGGTCGCTGCAAGTGATGAGTGCCCGAGCAATTCCTTTATTGAATATATGTCGGCTCCGTCATCCAGCAACTCTGTAGCAACCGTGTGCCTCAGGGCGTGGGGTGACTTCCTGCCTGTCATTCCATCAATGCCGGCGAACTCATTCTTCACCGTCCTGTCGACAAGGACCGGATACAGCCCGTTGCCGTTGAAAGTGACGAGAAGCGGCTCCTCAAGACCTCTTTCCCTACCCAACATTGTCTTAACTGCACTCAAATATAATGATATTTCTTTACATAAAGAAGAGGTGAGCGGAATTTTACGCATTTTGTCGCCCTTTCCGGTCACGGTCAATGTCAAACGTTTCAAGTCGGCAGAACCGCATTTGAGTGAAATGAGCTCGGCCCTGCGTATCCCGGACTGGAAAAGTATGCTGATTATCAGGCGGGAAAGCCTCTTGTTATAGAATTCCTCAATCATTTTGCAGGCGCTTTCGCTCCGGTCTTCACTTTGCCATAATTTCTGGAACTCGAGCAGCGATTCCTCCCCGGCGAACCAGGCGCTTTGAGTGAAATACTGCTCAATGGATTTCTTCCGGTAGAATACCGGCAGACTTTTCTTCTCCTCAGGCCTACGGACCTTGGCGGCCGGGTTGTCCTTGATGATGTCCCTTCCGAGAAGATAGCGGCAGAAGCTGCTCAATGCGGATATGTGCTGGCATCTTGTCCTCGGTGACAGGCCCTTGTCATTGAGGTACGTAAGGTATCTGGAAATCTTTTCCCTGGTCAGTCCGGAAACCATCATCTCATCATCTGCCGGACGGCCTTCATCCAGTTCCGACAGGAATGACGAAAACGATCGGAGAATGTCACAGTATATGCTGCAAGTGCGTTCGGAATACCTTTTCACACTGCGGATATAGGATATGAAATCGTCCGTGTACATATCTGTGCCTATGCTTCCTTGAGACCAAGGCTGGCGGCATATTCCCTCATCAGTTTGTCCGCCTCCTCGAAATTGTTGCCGATAACCCCGTCGAGAATGGCGTTCTTGACATATTCCTTGATGATTCCGATTTCCCTGGACGGCGGGATTCCGTAAACTTCCATCACATATTCTCCGGTAATCGGGTTCTTGAAGTTGCGGATTTCGTCCTTGGCCTCCACTTCGACAAGTTTTTCCTTGACGAGAGCGAAATTGCGCCGGATTCTCTCCACCTTCACCGGATTCTTGGACGTGATGTCGGCATTGCAGAGCAGCATCAGGTCAGTAATCTCATTCCCAGCGTCGAAAAGCAGTCTTCTCACTGCGGAATCTGTCACGACATCGTCCACCAGGGCTACCGGACGGTGATGGAGAAGGACGAGCTTCTGGACATATTTCATCTTCTCGTTCAAAGGCATCTTGAGCTGCTGGAATATCTTCTGGACCATCCTGGAGCCTATTACCTCGTGACCGTGAAAGGTCCAGCCTATGTTCTTGTCGTAGCGTTTGCTGGCCGGCTTGCCAATGTCGTGGAGCAATGCCGCCCATCTCAGCCAGAGGCAAGGCTCTGTCCTGACCTTCTCCTCGAAGCCGTCTCCTCCTTCAATCGGAGTATAGTCGTGAAGCCTGCCTTCGGCAATGTTCCTGACCTCGTCCGCGGCAACATTGTCGAGAACCTGGAGGGTATGGGAGAAATTGTCCTTATGCCCCTTTCCGTCCACTGTCTCTATTCCCTTGAGCTTGCAAAGCTGTGGCAGGACATATTCCAGCAGCCCTGTGCTGTCCATCAGCGAGAATGCCATTGACGGCTTGCTGCAGAGCAGCATCTTGTTGAGTTCCTCCGCAATCCTTTCCTGGGACAGGATGCTCATCCTGTCTTTCATCTTCCGCATTGCCTCCAAAGATTCCGGGACAATGCTGAAGGTGATTTCATCATTGCTGAGCTTGGTGGCGAACCTGACAGCCCTCAGCATCCTGAGCGGGTCGTCGCTATAGGTGGTCTCAGGTTCAAGAGGTGTGCGGATAATGCCGGCTGCAAGGTCCCTGATACCCCCGAAAGGGTCCACAAGGGCTCCGTAGTCTTCTTTCTGGAGGCTGAAAGCCATAGCGTTGATGGTAAAGTCACGGCGTTTCTGGTCGTCTTCCAGAGTGCCGTCCTCCACTATCGGCTTGCGGGAATTCCGGTTGTAGGATTCCTTCCTGGCTCCGACGAACTCCACTTCCTGTCCACGGTACTTGAGCATTGCCGTACCGAAATTCCGGAAAACGGATATGTGGCAGTTATGTTTCTCTTTTCTTTTGACGAGGTCTGCCACCGCCTCTGCGAGGGCAATGCCGCTGCCTTCAACGACAACGTCAATGTCATCGTTGGCCCTGCCCAGGAAGCAGTCCCTCACATAGCCTCCTATGACAAAGGCCCTCGTACCTATTTCTTCCGCGGCATCCGAGATAATGTGGAATACCGGGTTGTCAATGAATCCTTCTGTCCGTGTCATCCTTCCTGTTTCTCTCCTCCGCACAACATTTCCCCGTATTCCGGGATGGAAGATACAGGTATATATCTTTCTTTACCCTGTCTGGAGAAAATATATGTACTATTCCCGTTTGTAATTGCTATATATTTGACATTCAATATCATATTGTACCTCAATGCCTGCTCGGCGACTGTAGTGCCAAGCTCTGTGCCGGGCCTTTTGCATTCAACTATCATCAATGGTTCGGAATCCCTTCCGTATGCCACGATGTCGGCCCTGAATTCTTTCTTTACCGGGCCTTCACCGTAATTCAGGCTGACTTCGCTCATCATCTTGTACATCGGAATCTTCATCTTTTTGTTCATGAATCCGATGAACCATTGCCTCACTTCCTCCTCGGGGGTGAGGGCAACTTCTTTACGTCGGAGAGAATCCCAAACTTTTGTTTTCGAAGTATCAGGCATCAAATGTGTGTATGAGGACACAAATATAGTCATTTTTTTCTGTGCTTTTTAGTAACTTTGCGGAGCATTGTGCGTCCTGGCCGGCAAATTGCCTGTCGCTATAGCGCCAATCTTTGATAATTATGAACAGAACAGGTCAATATCAGTTCACGATAGTGGTGCCGGTCTTCAATGAGGAGGACAATATGGCCAACCTCGAAAAGGCCCTCTCCGACTTCCTTCCGAAGAGCCTCTACAAGGCTTGCGTACTCTTCGTCAATGATGGCTCAAGGGATGAGAGTTTGTTGAAAATCAAGGAGATATGCTCCCGTCACGAGGATTTCTTCTATATCAGTTTCGTCAAGAATGCGGGTCTGAGCGCAGCCGTGAAAGCCGGGTTTGACTATACCTTCTCGCAGTATGTGGGCTATATGGATGCAGACCTCCAGACCACTCCGGAGGATTTCAACCGTCTTCTTGCAGGCATGCTTGAGAACAGCATGATGATAGGAATCAGGGCCGAGAGGAAGGACAGCGGCTTCAAGCGTTTCCAGTCCAGGTTCGCCAACGGATTCCGCAACATGATGACCCACGACGGGGCCAAAGATACGGGCTGTCCGCTGAAAGTGCTGCGTACCGACGTGGCGAAGCGGATTCCGATGTTCAAGGGAATGCACCGTTTCCTGCCTGCCCTGGTATTGCTCCAGGATGGCTGCACATACGGCCAGGTACCTGTCAGGCATTTTCCCCGGGTGGCCGGTGTATCAAAATACAATCTCTGGAACAGGCTGCTCGGCCCATTTGCAGACTGTTTCGCCTATCGCTGGATGAAGCTGCGGGATATCAATTACAAGGTGGGGGACAACAATATTTGATCCGATGCTCCACAACCTCCCGACATATCTGGTATTCGCCCTCGGCTTTCTTGCCCAGCTTTTCTTCTCCCTGCGGACATTGCTCCAGTGGTGGAAGTCAGAGAAGGCCCGCAAAGTGGAATCTCCTGCGGGATACTGGATCCTGAGCGTGCTCGGAGCCTATATGATGTTCGTCTATGGGGTGATGCGGGATGATTTCTCCATCATTCTGGGCCAGTTGATTTCGTATTACGTCTATCTCTGGAATCTCGGGGCCAAGGGTATATGGAAGCGGATAGTGCCAGTGTTGAGAATCGTGCTTCTGCTTACTCCTGTGGCCGCTGTCCTGATGCTTCTGCGCAATGCGGCGGAGTACCTGCAGAGTTTCTTCTACAATGATGATATCCCGTTCTGGCTGGTGATTTTCGGCTCGGCCGGCCAGATTATATTCACATTGAGGTTCGTATATCAATATATCTATTCACAGCGGAAGCATCAGTCGGCATTGCCTGCGGGCTTCTGGGTAATAAGTCTCATCGGCTCCGGTGTAATCATTGCCTACGGATTGTTCAGACGGGACCCTGTCCTGATTCTCGGCCAGTCATTCGGCTTTGTGGCATATATCCGGAATCTGATGATAGGTTTCAAGGAGAGGAAAAATGCGGTCGGGAAATAAGTTTCAGCCCGGGCTGATTGCGGAGAAGTATCCGCTGGCCCTTGTATTCATATTCACGTTCATCTGCCTGCTTCCGGCAATGCTGATGCGGGATTTTACCCCGTCGAACGAGTTGCGCTATCTCAGCATAGCGGACGAGGCTATAGCAAACGGCAATGTCTTCGCATTCACCAACCACGGACTGGCATACGCCGACAAACCGCCGCTTTATTTCTGGATCGTGATGCTATGCAGGCTTGTTTTCGGGGAGCACAGCTGTCTGGCATTGTCAATGTTCTCCCTCATTCCGGCATTTGTAATCGTGAAGATTATGGACAGCTGGGTGAAGAAGGGGGCCTCAGTCCAGGACAGGATGGCCGTGGCAATGATGCTGCTGACTTCGGTGATGTTCCTCGGGACGGCAGTCGTGCTGAGGATGGATATGCTTATGTGCATGTTCATCGTGCTGGCACTCAATACGTTCCATAGAATGTACAGGGCTGGGGAGCCGGAGTTGAAGGACAGGATAATGCTGCCTGTCTGGATTTTTATGGCATTGTTCACCAAGGGACCTGTCGGCCTTCTTGTCCCACCGCTTTCAATATTTGTTTTCTTGATTCTGCGCGGAGAATGGAGGAAGACAGGGAAGTATCTTGGATGGATGACCTGGGGTATTCTTGCCGGACTTTCCGCCATCTGGATCCTGTGCGCTTTCCTGGACGGGGGCCCCGAGTATATCAACAACCTTCTGTTCAAGCAGACTGTGGGCCGGGCTGTCAATGCATTTACGCATAACAAGCCGTTCTGGTTCTATTTCATTGCCATTGTATGGTGTCTTGCGCCTTACTGCATATTGACCATAGGCGGATTCATACGCTCCCTTTTCCCGCTGGGCAAGTCTGCCGGCTGCATTGGGGCGTCGGCAGTCCGATCTGACACTGAACTTCTTTGCATTTCAGTCATAGCATCTACATTCCTGATGCTCTCAGCTTTCAGTTCCAAGCTGCCTGTATATCTATGCCCGGTATTCCCTTTTGTAGTGTATCTTTATCCTGTTGTGACAGAGAGAGTTGGAGGAAGCCGATGGATGAAGTGGGCGGTAGGGATACCGGCTGTGATTTTCCTGATTGTGGCCATTGCGCTGATGGTGGCATTGTCAGGGATTGTGCATATAGGGGCTTTGGAGCCGGTGCTTGCCGAGTATGGTTTCGCGACTTCCTGGCCTGTGAAGATAGCTGCATTTGTGCTTCTTGTCGGCAATGCCGGGGCATTGGTAATGCTCCTGAAGAGAGAGTCCCTGAATCTTCCGGTATTCATAATCGGAGCGACCTTGCTGCTTACCATATATTGCGCTTCGGGCGTCATGAACAAGGTCAATCCTTATTTCGGATACAGGTCAATGTGCTCGGAAGTGCCTGAGGGAACGGATGTCGCAACTCTTTATGTTCATCGTCCGGAGAATGTGGACGTTTATCTTGGAAGGCAGATTACTGATTACCGCAAGGATGTGGACACATTTCTTGCCGCTGTTTCTGAAAGGGGAGAGGAAACCCGTCCGCTGACCCTGATTGTGATGACAAAGAAAATGGAGAGCAATGCTGCTCTCCAGGATTATGTAACTTCTTGTCGTACAGTTACGTACGTTGGCCCTTACTGTCTGGCCACGAAGTGAGTTTCCAAATAGCCGTCCGGAATTAATCCATTGCCTTGAAAATGGCGGTGCGCACATCCTCAATGGTACCGGTTCCGTCAATCTCGACATATTTGCCGGCCTTCCTGTAGAAATCCACGAGAGGCTCGGTCTTTTCGTGATATGTCCTGATTCTGTTGTTCACGGTCTCGTCGCTGGCATCGTCCGCACGGCCCTCGATTGCTGCCCTGTGGCGGATTCTCTCCTTGATCATCTCGTCCGGAATCATTATTGAGATTACGGATGTAACCTGCTCACCTGAAGCGGCCAGCATTGTATCCAATGCCTCAGCCTGGGCGATTGTTCTCGGAAATCCGTCAAGCAGGAAGCCTTCGACACCCTTGGTGGTCTTGAATGCGTTGTCAATCATACCCTCGACAACCTCGTCCGGAACGAGGGAACCTGCGTCAATCAGGGACTTGGCCTTGAGGCCGAGTTCCGTACCTTCGGCTATTTCCTTGCGGAGAAGTTCACCGGTCGAGAGATGCCTGAGATTGTATCTCTCCACCATTGCACTGGCCTGAGTACCCTTGCCGGCACCCGGAGGCCCGAATAGAATGTAGTATTTCATAATGTATAATAATTATCGAAGGAGCGGCAACCTACTCGTCAAGGATGTAGATATCCTTGTAGTTGCGGCCCAGTTCGTTATAGTCAAGTCCGAATCCTACGATGAATTTGTTCGGGATTTCCATGGCCACGTAGTCGAGGACTACGTCTTTCTTGTAAACCTCCGGCTTGAGGAGCATTGTGCAGATCTTGCAGTCTTTGGCACCCTTTTCCCTTACAATTTCCCTGAGGTCAACAATGGTGTTTCCCGTGTCCACTATATCCTCCACGATGATGACTGTCTTTCCTGAAATGTCACCTGTCAGGCCCATAACCTGGCGAACCTTGCCTGTGGACTGGGTTCCGCAGTAGGAAGAGAGTTTCATTGAAACCAGTTCGCAGTCGAAAGCCAATCTCTTCATCAACTCGGCAGTGAACATTATCGCACCATTCAAAGTGCAGAGGATTACAGGGATTTCCCCGCTGTCCCTGAAATCGGCATTGAGCCTGTCGGCAACCTTGTCGATGGCTTTTTCGATCTCAGAATTCGGGATGAAGGTCCTGAATCTTTTGTCGTAGAGTGTAATTTTCGTGTCCATATTCGATAATTTCGTCACAAATTTAGTCAATTCATTTAAAATTCATATAAATAAGAGGTGGTAAATACCACCTTTATTGACTTTCTTGTTTTTTTCTCATTATTTTTGGCCGTGCTAAATGGTATGTGATGAGAGGAAAAATGTTAGTTTGCGCCGTCATCTTGCTTGGGCTGACGCAAATCTGCCAGGCTGGGGAAAAGGATGATGCCAGGTTCAACGAGGCTGTACTTGTGCTGACCGGGGCGGGAGAGATTGAGGAACTGGATGAATATGAGATTGACAGATATCTGAAGCTGTCAGCATCCCCTTTGCGGCTCAATTCTGCAGGCAGGTCAGCCCTGCTGTCATCGGGACTAATGACGCTGTATCAAGTCGTGTCTTTTCTGGACTACAGGACATTGAGCGGGCCTGTCATGTCTTTCCCGGAACTTGCGTCCATTGACGGATTCAATGAGAGGCTTGCGGAGGCATTGTCCCTGTTTGTGGTGCTGGACAACCCTGAAATCCCTGCGCGGAGGGAAATGGGTGGAGAAGCAATGACCAATGTTTCAATGAAGAAGCAGCCTGTTGCGGAAGGACATAACCTTACTGCTTGTAAATCAAGGCTTTCATTGGGCAGTGAGGGGAGATTTGAACTTGGTCTGGCTGCAGGGAAGGATTATGATGCTCCTTTCGGGAGACCGTCCTCATATTCGGGATATGTCAATGTTTGCAGGAGGGGATGGGGCTTGGTGGCAGGAGATTTCGCCCTTCGTTTCGGGCAGGGCCTGGCTCTGTGGTCAGGCTTCTCGATGTCCGGGTTTTCCGGCGAGAGAACATTCTGGAAAAGGGCCACAGGTATAACGCCTTCCTGGTCATTGTCAGGGACTTCTTCTCACAGGGGGCTGGCCGCTGGTGTGCAGTTGGGGAAATTCGGAATTTCTGTCTTTGCTTCTGTTCCGGGATTGCGAAGATGGTGTGAGTCAGGGGGAAAGCCCTCATTGTCCCTGATGCCCGGAGTCAATGTGGCCCTATATCTCAGGAATGGGGTCGTTTCGGCGACAGCCTACGGGCTTTGGGACGGAATCGGCAGCAGGACAATGACCTCCGCAGGGCCGGCTTTTGGTGGCGGCAAGGTCTCGGCGGATGCAAGGCTGTGTTTCCGTGGAGTCGTGCTGGCAGGGGAAGTCGCCTGGGACATTATGCCGAACAAAATCGCTGCCTGCCTGTCAACTGATTTCCCGATTAAGGGCAATTGGCGGACAGCCTTGGCAGTCAGGCATATACCTGAAGGCTATGATTTGTCTTTATCTTCACCGGTCCGGACATTCACCGGAAAAACGGGAGAGTCAGGTATTTCAGCCGGCCTGTTCTTCAGGCAGTCGCTGTTTACGGCGGACTATTCGCTGAAGTCCTCGGACTTTGGGATGAGACAGCTTAAATTGCTGCTTTCCAGTCCTTTCCGTATCAATGATACATTCAGCATCAATTGCCGTATCACGTCCAGGTTCAGGTCATACGAGAAGGGAATCAGGACAAGTCTTCGTACTGACCTGAAATACGTGCTTGGGGATTGGAATACTGTCGCAAGGTATGAGTTGTTGAAATTCAAGGGATTGGCTCATCTTGCATATCTCGAGGAGGGCTTTGTGCACGGAAGCGGGGCGGTTTTTCTGCGTGGGACATTGTATTTTATCGACAGTTGGGATGATAGGATTTATGCCTACGAGCGTGATGCTCCGGGCAGTTTCAATGTGCCAGCGTATTATGGCCGCGGGTATTCTCTTTCCCTGGTCGCAAGACAAAAAATCCGATTCCGGGTATTGTCAATGAAAATATATTGGAGGACAGGGTTTTATGCGCCGGTTTGGGGGAAAGTAAAGCGGGACTGCAAGTTTGAAAACAGGCTTCAGCTTTCATTGGATTTTTAATGCTTGTGATTTCTTTGTAAATTTGGTTGTTTTTTGAAAAGCCGGAATATTGTGATGGACGGAACTCTGAAATATCTGAAAGTAATACTTCCTCTCAAACTTGAGTGGGAGCCTTGCTACAGTGTTGTTCCCGGAACAGACGGGGAAGTGCCTGCTGTCGGGACCAGGGTCAGTGTGCGGTTTGCCGGAAGGCAATATGTCGGGGTAGTCTCGGAATCTGATGTTGTACCTGACATTGAACTGTCCAGGATTCAGCAGATTGTCAGGGTCGAGGATGGCTTTTCTCCGGTCACGGAGGCAGAGATGAGGTTATGGCGTTTTGTATCAGACTATTATCTCTGTTCTGTAGGCGAAGTTTACAAGGCTGCCTACCCGTCTTTGAAGAATGATGGGGAAATGGTGCTGTGCAGGGAGAAACTGAGGAATGAGGAACGTCTCAAAAGAATGAATGCAGCACTTGCGGCAAAGCGTGAGAGGCTTCTGGCTACGGTCGGGAGAAGACGTGCAATGTACGAGAAGGCAGTGAAGCCGGAGACAAGGGCGAAATATCTTGAGGCATTGACGAAGGCAGAGAATGAGTTGAAGGCTCTCCCTCCGGAAATTTTCGTTCCGGAGGCCCGGAATCCTGTCGTGCAGGTTCACCTTCCTTCACTCAGTGTTGCGCAGCAGGGCTGCCTGGAGAAAATACGCGGATTCTTCGCGGAAAAGACTCCGGTTCTTCTCCACGGGGTTACCGGAAGCGGCAAGACGGAGATTTATATTACACTGGCTGCCAGTGTTTTGTCATCCGGGGGTAGTGTCCTGTATATGATTCCTGAGATAGCCGTAAGCAGGCAGCTTGGGAACAGGTTGAAAGAGGTGTTCGGAAATCAGCTGGCATTATTCCACTCCGGAATGTCATCTTCCGCAAGGTCAATGGCGGTGGATATGGTAAGGAAGGGGAACTGCATTGTTCTCGGTACACGTTCCTCGGTTTTCCTGCCTTTCGGGGATTTGGGGCTGGTGATTGTGGATGAGGAGCACGATAATTCATATAAGCAGGAAACCCCTGCGCCAAGGTACAATGGCAGGGATACGGCTATGATGCTGGCCAGGATTCACGGTGCGGATCTTCTTCTTGGCACAGCCACCCCGTCATTGGAATCATTGTACAATTGCCGCACCGGCCGTCTTGCCAAGGTAATGCTTGCCGAACGTTACTTCGGGGACGACAAGACAGAGGTGGAGATTGTCAATACTGCCGAGGAACGCAGGAAAAGAGGAATGAAGGGGAGTTTCTCATACAAGCTGATTGACAGGATGAAAGAGACACTCCGGGACGGGGGACAGATTCTCCTGCTAAGGTCACGCAAGTCCTATTCGCCTGCAGTACAATGCTCCAGATGCGGCAGGATTCCGCGTTGCCCGCATTGTGACGTATCATTGAGCTGGCATCGGGACGAGGGAAGGCTGAAATGTCATTATTGCGGTTGGAGCCGGCCTTTCAATGCGGTCTGCCCTGATTGCGGGGGACATTTTGAGCCCCTCGGAGCCGGTACCCAGAGGGTTGTGGAGGAGGTTTCGGCATTGTTTCCGGATGCAAGAGTTGCCCGTATTGACGGAGATATGACTTCGGGTCCGGCAGGTGAGGAGGCTGTAATAAAGGATTTCTCCCGGGGCCTTGTTGACATTCTTGTGGGGACCCAGATTGTGACAAAGGGTTTCGACTTTGCCAGGCTTTCTTTAGTGGCTGTATTGCAGGCGGATTCGCTTCTCGGATTTCAGGATTTCCGTGCTGATGAAAAGGCCTGGCAGATTCTTGAACAATTCCGGGGAAGAGGTGGAAGGCGTGGCCAGAAAGGAC
Source organism: Candidatus Cryptobacteroides sp. (assembly GCA_051870135.1). Taxonomy (GTDB): domain Bacteria; phylum Bacteroidota; class Bacteroidia; order Bacteroidales; family UBA932; genus Cryptobacteroides. The sequence goes on from JBJEBP010000226.1 coordinate 16,434, forward strand.
TCTTCCTTATACAGACTTCTACGCCGGAACATCCTGTGTACAAGCATATTGCATCAGAACAGAACAATGAAGCCCTGTCGGATTCAATATTGGCGGAGAGGTTTGCATTCGGCTATCCTCCGTTTTCCCGCATTGTCCAGATTACTCTCAAGTATAGGGATGAGGGTGTTGTTGCGGCTTTGGGGGCAGCATTGGCCTCGGCCATACGAAATGAATTCGGTATCCGGGGATTGGTGAGGAATCCGGAAGACCCTGTTTCTGTTCTCGGGCCTTACGCTCCTGCTGTTGACCGGATTTCCGACCTGTATATCAGGCATATCCGCGTATCAATGATGAAGAATCAGGACCTGAGGGAAAACAAGAGAAGACTTGTCTCCATAGTAGCGGCCTTCGGAAAGGAGAACAATTGCCACCCAATGTTGTCCCTTGACGTGGATCCAGTATGATTTTTGTACTCCTGATTTCGGGAATAACGTTTTTTTTTATAAATTTGTAATTCTGCAAATACATTAATTATATATGGGAAAAGTCATAGCCATTGCTAATCAGAAAGGCGGAGTGGGCAAGACCACTACGGCCATTAACCTGGCAGCTTCACTTGCGGCTCTTGAGAAGAAGGTGCTGATTATCGACGCCGATCCTCAGGCCAATACGACCTCCGGGCTGAATTTTTCGCCGGACAACGATGAGAAGAGGACATTGTACGAGGTTCTGATTGGTGAGCTTGAAATCCACGACGCTTTGATTCAGACTGAAATATCCAATCTTCATCTGGTTCCTTCCCATATCAATCTGGTTGCGGTAGAGTTTGAGATGCGTGATGTCGAGGACAGGGAGTCCATTCTCAAGAAAGCGATTGCGCCTGTAAAGAATGAATATGACTATATCGTCATTGACTGTTCACCGTCACTCGGCCTCATTACAGTCAATTCTCTTACGGCTGCGGATTCGGTGATGATTCCTGTACAGCCGGAATTCTTTGCCCTTGAGGGACTTGGCAAACTTCTGCAGACCATCAGGCTGGTCCAGAACGGGGTCAATCCATCCCTCACAATCGAGGGCTTCGTCGTGACAATGTTCGATGGCCGCACCAAGGTTCATACACAGGTGCTGAACCAGTTGAGAGAGCATTTCAAGGATATGGTGTTCAATACCATTATACAGAGAAACATAAGGCTCAGCGAGGCTCCGTCCCACGGAAAGCCTATTATTCTTTATGACGTGATGAGCAACGGTACTTCCAATTATCTCAATCTTGCGAAGGAAGTGCTTGAAAAGAACAAACAGTAGTCTAATTATCAAGATATTATGAGCAAACCGACAAGGGGATTAGGCAAAGGCCTGGGCGCATTGCTCGGGGATACTGCGGGACTTGAGCAGCTCCGCAGGCCGGTGGGTTATGTGAACAAGGAAGTCGTAGGCGCCAAGGATCCGCAGGATACTGCGGATGTATTGAGGATTCCGGTGGATATGATTGAGCCGAATCCTTACCAGCCGAGAATGTCGTTCGACCAGGAGGCATTGCAGGAACTTGCGGCATCGATAAAGACATTGGGCCTTATCCAGCCTATTACAGTAAGGAAGAAATCCGCTGACAGATACCAGATTATAAGTGGTGAAAGACGTTTCCGCGCCTGCCGTCTCGCCGGTATGGATATGATTCCGGCCTACATCAGGGATGCCAGTGACCAGGGAATGCTTGAGATGGCCATCGTGGAGAATATCCAGAGAGAGAATCTGGATCCTATAGAGGTGGCTTTAAGCTATCAGCGGCTGATTGAGGAGTGCGACCTCACGCAGGAGCAGATGGCTGACAGGGTTGGTAAGAAGCGTGCATCCGTGACTAATTATCTTAGGCTTCTGAAACTTCCCGCCAAGGTACAGCACGATCTCAAGGTCGGGCTTCTGAGTGTGGGTCATGCCAAGGTCCTGCTCGGCGTTGAAGATGTTTCTGCCCAGGAGAAACTTTGTGATTTTGTAGTCAAGAACGGACTTTCCGTGCGCCAGCTCGAGGCCAAGGTCAAGGAACTTCTCTCTTCCGGCCAGAAGGAACCTTCTCCTGCCGCACCTCTGCCGGACGAATACGGAAGAGTGCTCGAGCGCATTGGAAAATTCTTTGACAAGGAAATCAGCCTCAAGCGTACAAGTTCAGGCAAGGGGACAATGACAATCCGCTTCGATTCCGATGATGAGATGAAGCGTTTCCTCAAGGCGTTGGAGGATTCAAATATCTGATTTTGATGCGGGGACGTTACCTATATATCGCTGCGGCCATTATACTGGCGGCTTTATTATTCCCGGACCGGGCTTGCGCCCAGTTCAGGGAGGAGGCGTTCCAGCAGAATTACAACGAGCCGGGCGATACGACTGGAAGGGATTCGACTGACACTGCATTCTCATTCAAGGAATATTTTGGCGGTCTGGCCCACAAGAGAGAGGCGAGACAGGGTGTATTGTTCGCCGGATCCACAGTCTTTATTGGCGGCCAGCAGATATACAACAAGCAGTATTGGAAATTGCCTGTCATATATGGAGGAATGGCTGGAACTGCCGGACTTGGCATTTATTACAGGCATAAGTTCAATGTCGAAGGCGACAAGAAGTTCCGCACGGCGAGCAACTTATGCTTCATAGGCACGGGAGTTATCTATTGGGCATCCCTTCTGGACGGTGTCGCCAATTACAATAAAGGTGTATATCCGCAGCCGGGCAAGGCAACTCTTTATTCAGCTCTCCTGCCGGGTCTCGGCCAGGCCTACAACAAGGAGTACTGGAAGATCCCGATTTATTATACTGCGCTGGCAGGTTCAGTCCACTTCCTTGTTACAAATAATACAAACTATTTGAGATACAAGAGGATACACAATGAGGCAACTGCGGAAAACTCTACGTATGACGGTCCTGTTTCCGCATCGAGCGCGAAGTACTACAGGGATGTTTACAGACGGTACAGGGACTATTCTGTCGTGGCTCTGGTAGGATTCTATGTGCTTCAGATTATTGATGCAAATGTCTTTGCCTTCATGCACAATTTTGAATTGTCCGATGACCTGTCAGTTTCGGTGGCCCCGGCAGTGATTGCTCCGGACAATTATTATGCAACAAATTCAGGATCATCCGGTATGCGGTTGGGCTCCGGCAATGAAGCGGTAGGAGTAAGCCTCGGCCTGAGGTTCTGAACAACACTATGATTATGAGACACTTCATTAAATATGCAATTGCGGCGCTGGCCGCTTTTTCTTTGACTGTCACGACAATGCCTTACTCTGCGGCTGGGCGTGAGAAACCTAAATCCAAAAAGGAACTGGCGCGGGAGAATGCCAGGATGAGGGCAGTGCTGGATTCCCTGTTGTCGGAAATTGAGAATTCCAGAAGCCGGGTCAGGCATCAGGTCTTTGACAAGGCAACTGTTGGGGAGCAGGATTCCCGGGAACTCTCCCCGGAGGATTATACCATTGACATTACTGACAGCCTTCTCAGTGTATGGTACATACATAGCAAGATGCAGGATGCTGATTCACCGGACTACAATATGGATTCGGTGAAGTTCCATTCCAACGTTTCTGACAAGGAGTATCTGCGCAGGCTTGCGGACATGAATTCCTATATCACGCTTCCGTTCAACGAAACCGTGAGGAACTATATAATTCTCTATTCCGAAAAAATGCCGACCAAGATGGCTTCAATGCTGTCATTGTCCCAATACTACTTCCCGATTTTCGAGGAGATTCTTGACAGGTATGGCCTTCCAAAGGAACTCAAGTATATGGCAGTCATTGAGTCGGCCTTCAATCCGGTCGCCGTTTCGAGAGCCGGGGCAAAGGGAATGTGGCAGTTCATGTACAACACGGCCAAGATGTATGGATTGACAATCAATTCATTTGTGGATGAAAGGCTGGATCCCGTGAAGTCCGCTGATGCGGCTGCAAGATATCTTATGGATGCCTACAGGATTTTCGGGGACTGGAATCTTGCAATTTCATCTTACAATTGTGGCTCCGGTAATGTCTCAAAGGCAATCAGGCGTTCAGGTTCAAGGGAGTTCTGGTCCGTTTATACTTATCTGCCTCGTGAGACAAGGGGATATGTGCCTGCATTTGTCGGGGCAATGTATGCTTTCACATATTACAAGGAGCACGGGCTCAAGCCGGACAGTTTGTCAATGCCGGTCCAGGTGGATACGTTCCATATCCGGAGGATGCTTCATTTCAATCAGGTCAATGCCCTCACGGGCGTGCCTGTTGAGATGCTGAAGAGCCTCAATCCTCAGTATGTCCACGACATAATACCAGGTACAGCCAAGGAGGAGTATGTATTGAGGCTGCCTTACCAGTATACGGCAAAGTTCATTGAGAATGAGGACTCTGTTTATGCCTACAATGCCAAGGAGTATTTCAGTCCTGCCACTCTCCAGAATATTGCTGTTTCCGGAAGCGCGTCCTCGCAGAGGGTGTCCTACAAGGTGAAGAGCGGGGATTATCTCGGCAAGATCGCCTCCAAGTACCACGTGACAGTCAAGCAGTTGATGGAGTGGAACCATCTGCGCAGTACTAATCTCCGGGTTGGCCAGGTCCTGTATATTTACGGAAAGTTCAATGGACCTGTGGCATCTTCTTCAACTTCCTCTAAAGCTTCAGCATCTTCAGATGACTCAAAATCCACGAAGACAAGTTCGCCAGATGCTTCAAAGGGGACTGCAACGCCTCCTCCAGCCGACACTGCTGCGGAGGGTTCATACATAGTCTATGAGGTAAAGCAAGGTGATTCTCTTTACAAGATTGCGCAATCCTATCCGGGCGTAAGTGCTGACGATATTATGAAGTTCAATGGCATCGGGACCGACATCCGGCCGGGAATGAAGCTGAAGATACCTAAAAAGTAAAGATTTTTTGAAAATAATTGCAAAAAAGTTTGCATTGTAAGAAATATTGCCTATCTTTGTAATCCCAAACGAAAGGAATGGTGCCATAGCTCAGTTGGTAGAGCAAAGGACTGAAAATCCTTGTGTCCCTAGTTCGATTCTCGGTGGCACCACTTTCAAGAAGAAGCCGGCCATAAGGCCGGCTTCATTTTTTTATCCTGGTATGAAGTGACAATCAATAATTCTCAGCCTTGATCTGGAAATAGCTCTTGGCGTGCTTGCAGACAGGACAGAGTTCAGGAGCTTTCTTTCCGACGATGATATGGCCGCAATTTGAACATTCCCAAATGCGGTCATCGTCCCTTGAGAAGACAACGTCTCCCTCAATATTGGCGAGAAGTTTCCTGTAGCGCTCCTCGTGAGTCTTTTCAATTGCACCAACCTTGGAGAAAAGGAATGCGATGTCCTCAAAGCCTTCCTCCTTGGCAGTCTTGGCGAACTCTGCATACATATCAGTCCACTCGTAATTCTCGCCGTCGGCTGCATCTGCAAGATTGACCCTGGTGTCCGGCATTTCACCTCCGTGAAGATACTTGAACCAGATTTTTGCATGCTCTTTCTCGTTCAAAGCTGTCTCCTCGAAAAGCTTTCCAATCTGGACATAACCGTCCTTCTTTGCCTTGGATGCATAATAGAGATACTTAGTGTGTGCCTGGGACTCCCCGGCAAACGCTGCCTGAAGATTTTTTTCGGTCTTCGAACCTTTCAACTCTTTCATATTGTTCAATTTTTGGAATATTGTTTTGGGAATATGATATTCAGCAAGATATAGATAGAGAATGTCATCAGGATAACCAATGACCAATGCTGCCGGAGAATTGCTGTGAGGCAAATTGACAATACCGCTGCAGCAAGGAAGATGATCCTCAAGACTTTGACCCGTCTGCCGACTGATGTTCCTTTCCCGAATTTCATGGAGAACATTGGAATTTCGCTTACAAGAAGGAAGGAAAGGACAATTGCCAATGCCGGAATGAACCAGCAAGTGCTGCACAATTCTGCCAAATACAAGTCCGGGGAAGCATTGGCAAAGCAGGCAAGCGAGCCGCAAATCATTGCGCAGGCCGGGGTAGGGAGGCCGATGAATCCGCAATGCTGGCGTTCATCCAGATTGAATTTTGCCAGGCGGAGTGCGGAGAACACGGCTATTGCAAGCGGAATATATCTGAGCCATCCGCAACTGCCCATAGTACAATACAGCATAACGGCAGGCAATACTCCGAAACTGACCATATCCGAAAGGGAATCTAATTCTTTCCCAAGTTCGGAATATGCTCCAAGCAGCCTTGCGGCCAACCCGTCACAAAAATCAAAGCAGGCTGCAGCAAGCATCAGGATGAATGCAGCCTGGAAGTTTCCATCCAATGCGAAAATCACCCCAAGAATACCTGAGAGCAGGTTCATTGAGGTGATTGTATTGGGTATATGCTTGATAACCCGCATATAATCAGATTATTTCACGCCAATCTTCTTGGCGACATCCTTTGGAAGAGCATCCTTGTGGACGAAGATACTCATTGATTTTCCACGGACGAAGGCCTCGCTGGCATACCAGATTCCCTTGTATTTGCCTGCTTCGCCCCAAGAGTTCTTGACCATATAGTATTTGTTGCCGAACTGGTCCTTGGCAATGCCGAAGATCTGCATACCGTGGTCATCAGTCGTGCTCTTCTCGTCATAACCCTTCTGGCGGAACTCCTGTGTTGCCTCGATTTCCTCTGGAGCGGACTCCTCGGCAGCCTCTCCGGATTTTCCAACCCATCTTTCCTGGTCTGAGCCTGAAGTCTTCTTTGTATCAGCGAGAAGCTGTGCCAATCCGTCGCGGGTGAATCCTTTTTCGCTGACATCGCTGGCCCAGGCAATTGTGAATCCATTCATGATTGCATTGTCAATGATTGAAATGAAATCGTCAATCGGCACATTCCAATCCTGGTCGTAACGCCAGTTGTCGCAGATTTCAAGAGCGAATTTCTTGTAGAATGGATGGTGGGTATAGGATGTGAACGAAACATAGTCGTCCGCATTGATCTTGTAAGAGTCCCTGTATGAGGCAGGCGTGAAGTTCTGTCCATTATACTCGAACTCTGTAGGGCATTCTCCGAGATATGCGTCCACGATGCCCTTGAAGCCTTTCTTCCATCCTGTCGAAAGTGTTCTGTTCGGGTTCTTTGCAATTGCCTCGACATAGGCCTTGGTAACTGCATCCAGTTCTCCGTGTACAGGGAGTTCAGTGCCGTACTCTGTACCAGGCTGGACACTCTGCGGTACAAGACCGTAGTCGCTCACAATATGGAGAACGTCACCTATTTCGCTGCCCGCTCCGAAGGTGAGATTGCCGTCAAGCCTGACATATTTCTCGGCCCTGTCCTGGTAGGAGTGGCTGACAACGAACATCTCGGAGAAATCAGGATAGGCCTCAGGGTCCGTGATTCCATTGATCCTGATGGCTTCGGACTCCAGGAATGCTATACCTGAAAAGCACCAGCATGTGCCTGAACGGTACTGGTTCTTAATCGGTGTGATTGGGTTCTCCTTTACAGTTGTGAATGTCAGCTCGACCTTCTTTTCCGGGCCGGCTGTCGGGACTGGCTGTGCCATTGCTGAAACGGCAGCAAGCGCAATCAATGCAGAAGTGAAAATTTTCCTCATAATATAATATAGGTCTTTTATATTCGACACGTTTGGCAAATTTATGAAAATTACGCCGAAAAACCAATCTTTATTTTGCCGCCCTGCCATTAATATGTAATTTTGCCTGTCCAATACATTACTGGTAATGAAAAAGCTCAATATACTTTATATCCACGGGATGGGCGGCGGACTCGACAGCAGAATTCCGGGTGTGCTGAAGGAAGATTTAGGTGAATATCTTCCGGAAGGCATTGAGGCTGAGGTGATTGTGAGAACATACGACATTGACCCCGAGATTGCCTTTCCGCAGATTACATCCTGGTTTGATGAAATAATGCCCGATCTTGTCATCGGGGAGTCCCTCGGCAGCCTTCATGCCATCAGGCTGAATGGAGTGCCTCATATTCTGGTTTCTCCGGCTATCGGAGCTGCGAGATGGATGGCGACTGTCGCATGGATTCCGGGTATCCCTACATTGATGAGACATATATTCAAACCGTATTCTCCTGAACGTCAGGCACTTGACTTTACACATAAGGTGTTGTTCCATTATCGCGGAATCAGAAAGCAGGTACTGGACCAGTCCCCTCGCCGGGGAGGACAGGATTATTTCTTCGCATTTTTCGGCACTGTTGACCATTATCGCAGGAGCGGGGTCGTGAGCGTAAGGAAATGGAGGAAGTATTTCGGTGATGACTCCTATAATATATATGAAGGCACTCACTTTATGGAAGATGAGTACCTTCATACTATGCTTATTCCCAAAATTCTGGATGTCCTTGGGATAGAACCCGGAAAAGATTAGATTGTCCTTCCCGGATACTGCTGGAGACCTGCCTCAAGCACGTCCATGGCCTTTTCAAGCTCCGGGACTTCCAGCACGTAGGCTGCTCTCACGTGATTGATACCTGCTCCAGGTGTCTTGTAGAATGAAGCTGCAGGGGTTACCATTGTGGTCTGTCCCTCGTATCTGAACTCCGTGAGCATCCACTTTGCAAAATTCTCAGCATTGTCTACCGGAATTTCGGCGACAGTGTAGAAGGCTCCCATAGGAAGAGGGGAATACACTCCCGGCATCTTCAGCATTCTTCCAATCATATAGTCCCTTCTCCTGATATACTCCTTCTTGACTTCCTCAAAGTACGAATCCGGTGTGTCAAGGGCGCCGAGTGCGGCAAGCTGGCCGTAAATCGGAGGGCAGAGCCTTGCCTGGGCATATTTCATTGCGGCCTTCATCACTTCTTCATTGTGGGAAATGATGCAGCCGATTCGGCAGCCGCAGAGATTGTATCTCTTTGATACAGAGTCGATAAGAATGACATTATTCTCAAGTCCCGGGATGTTCATTGCGGAGAAATGAGGTTCGTCCGTGTAGCAGAACTCCCTGTAAACCTCGTCGGAAATGAGGAAGAGATCGTGCTTGCGTGCGACTTCCCCGAGGGCGAGCATGTTCTCCTTGGTGTAGAGGGTTCCGGTTGGGTTGCCCGGGTTGCTGATGAGGATGGCCTTTGTCCTCGGGGTAATGAGTTTCTCGAACTCTGACACATCCGGGACCTTGAAACCTTCGCGGATATCCGTGTGAACGGCCTTCATCGTAATACCGTTCATGAATGCGAATGTGTTGTAATTGGTGTAGAAAGGCTCGAGAACAATTACCTCGTCCCCCTCATCGCAGGTAATCTGGAGGGCGAGATTGACTCCCTCGCTTCCTGCTACGGTGACAATGAGTTCGCTGACTTCAATGTCAATGCCGATTTTCTTATAGTACTTGTCAACCAGTCCGCTGCGGAGCTCAATCAAACCTGCTGAATTGGAATATGATACGTGATCCAGAGTGTTCTTCCTGACGGCTTCGAGGGCGCATTCCGGAGACTTTATGTCCGGCTGGCCCACATTGAGGTGGTAAACTTTGACACCGTCAGCCTTGGCGGCGTCAGCGAAAGGAACCAGCTTGCGGATGGCTGAAGCCGGCATCTGTTGGGACTTGTTGGAAATTTTTGCCATATTGTTTCGTTTTAATACAAATTTCGGCCCGAAATCTTTTACAAAGATAGTGATTTTCTTTATCTTTGTGGACGTACTTAACAAAATCACATAAAATTATGTCAACTTTTAGACAAAGGGCTTTGGACGAAGCCGCCGCCCATACTACAGGGCGTTACTATGTAGAGAAGAGACCGATTTCGGCCTACTTCGGTGAAAACGTGTTCGACCTCCCGAAAATGAGGAAGTACATGTCCCAGACTGCCTATGATGCCGTTCTTGCTGCTGTCAAGTTCGGCAAGACCATTGACAGGTCAGTTGCAAATGAGATTGCTTCAGCGATGAAGACCTGGGCATTGGAAAGGGGAGCCACACATTACACCCATCTCTTCCAGCCTCTTACAGGTTCAACGGCAGAGAAGCACGAAGCGTTTGTAACCGTCAAGGACGGCCAGGTATTCGAGCGCTTCAGTGGTTCCGCACTCGTCCAGCAGGAACCAGATGCCTCAAGTTTCCCTAATGGTGGCCTTCGCAACACATTCGAGGCCAGGGGCTATTCAGCCTGGGATCCGAATTCCCCGGTTTTCATTCTCGATGAGACACTCTGCATTCCTTCCGTATTCGTTTCCTATACGGGAGAAGCACTTGATATGAAAGTTCCTAATCTCCGTTCAATCCAGGCACTCAGCAATGCCGCCACATCCGTCGTCAACCTTTTCGACGAGTCAGTGAAGGCAGTTTCTGTCAATGCCGGTCTTGAGCAGGAGTATTTCCTTGTAGATGAGGCACTTTACAATGCCAGACCGGACCTCAAGCTCTGCGACAGGACAGTCATCGGCCATACTTCAGCCAAGGACCAGCAGCTTTCCGACCACTATTTCGGAGCAATCCCGTCCAAGGTGGAGGCATTCATGAAGGACTTCGAGACTGAGGCCTACAAGCTTGGCATCCAGCTTCAGACAAGGCATAATGAGGTGGCACCTAACCAGTTCGAGTGCGCCCCTGTGTTCTGCGAGCTCACCAGGGCCATTGACCAGAACATGCTCCTTATGATTCTTATGCCAAAGGTAGCCGAGAAACATCATCTCAAGGTGATTTTCCACGAGAAACCGTTCGACGGCATCAACGGAAGCGGCAAGCACTGCAACTGGTCGATGCAGACTGACACGGGTGTCAATCTTCTTTCACCTGGCAAGACCCCGGACAAGAACCTCCAGTTCCTCGCTGTCTATTCATCTGTAGTAAGGGCGGTTTATCGTCATAACTACTTGCTGATGACCTCTGTATGTACATTGAACAACTCATACAGGCTTGGTGGTCACGAGGCTCCGCCGGCAGTTATGTCAATCTTCTCCGGAGCTACAGTCTCCAAGATTTTCGAGCGCATAATGAACATGAAGGATATGTCCGACGTTGAAGCCGGGAAAGCTTCAATCCAGATGGTAAGTTCCATTCCGGATGTCCTTCAGGACAATACCGACAGGAACAGGACATCGCCGTTCGCATTCACCGGAAACCGTTTCGAGTTCCGCGCTGTAGGATCATCCGCCAATGCTGCAGGTGCCACTTACGTTCTCAACTCCATTGTTGCAGAGAGCCTCAATGACTTCAGGGCTGAAGTTGATGCACTTGAGGCCAAGGGAGAAAGCCGCCCGACAGCAATCCTCGCAACTGTGCGCAAATTCATTTCAGAGTCTTCAAATATCATGTTCGAGGGCAACGGATACAGCAAGGAGTGGGAGGAAGAATCAGCCCGCAGGGGTCTCAAGGCTGTCCGCAATGTGCCTGAGGCTTACAAGGTTTACATTGATCCCCGTACTGTTGAGATGTTCAGCAAGCTTGGAGTGCTCTCTCCGGTGGAGTCTGAGGCACGCTACGAGGTGCTGAACGAGACCTATGTCAAGAAGCTTCAGATTGAGGCCAGGATAATAGGTGATGTCTGCCTGAACCACGTGATTCCGGCTGCTGTAAGTTACCAGAACATCCTCATCAAGAGCATCAAGGGCTGCAAGGATGTCTTCGGTGACGAGTACAAGGATCTCTGCAAGGCCGATATGGATACCTATAGGAATATTTCCGGATTTGTAAACAATATTTCCGCCGATGTCGCCAACCTGGTGGAGGCCCGCAAGAAGGCCAACAAGGTCGAGAACATGGCGGAAAGGGCTTATCTGTATTCAACGGAAGTCAAGGAGGAGATGGACAAGGTCCGCTACAATGCCGACCATCTCGAGATGCTCGTGGATGACGAGCTCTGGCCACTTCCTAAGTACAGGGAGCTTCTTTTCTTTTAAATTGGATTGATGAGGAAAAGACTTCTGATTTTACTTTTAGCATTGTCGCCGACCTTCGCGGAATCCTGTATAGACCGTGGGGCCGGTGACCCTTTGTCTATCAAGTATGTACGGGATATTGTCTCGGATACCACCTCGGCAAGTTACAGCCGGCTCAGGCTGTGCGGAGCAGACGGTGTCGCGGGCAGCATAACTGTGTTCGGACCATCAGCCGGGACATTCTTCCTTTCGGAAAAACTTCTGACTTGCGATGATTTTGACAATGTGAACGGACGGGCTGTCCCGGACGGGCTTCCTGATTTCGCGGGGGAGACCATTGCCGTAGTTTCAGACCTTGCCAATGAACCATATTACGGATATCTTCGAAAATCCAATTCTGAATTTCTCCGTGAGATTGCAGTGCGTTCATTCTTTGACTTGATTGACACGACGGCATTGGTCAGCCAGTATGACAGGAAACTTGGCGAACGCAAGGCTGGCGCAAAGGTTGTCGTCCTTTCCTCATCATATCTTTCGGCATTCGGATACTACGATATAAATTCGCTCCTGAAGGCGTCAGGACGTAATATTCACGTCATTTCGCCGGCTCACTCCATGCTCCGGTACGCATTTGCCAGGCATGGAGCCGGAATGAATCTGGCTGTGTGGACTACACCGGAAATCGTGGAGGCCGGGATTTATCCTGCTGTAAATAACAGTTTGTCAGTCGATTATCCTGAATTGGACTATGAAGTGCTCTGCCCTGAACAAGGGCTGGCCAATGACAGGATATTATCATTCCTCCGCCAGTACAAGGCTTCACGCAGGACGGCAGCCCTTGATGCCGCCATAGTGGATGACATTTCTCTTCCTGCCGCGGACCTGAACTCCGCATTGAACGACTTGTGGGACAATGTAGATGACAGCCTTATTGTCTATAAAGCATTGATTTCCGATGATTTCGAGTTTATAGATGCCGCAACTGCGGTAATTGCGGAATGTGAGAAGACAATGCGGGCCTCAAATCTGTTTACGCATCGCATTGCATATCCTGCCGCTGAATTCTATGCCACGATTCCTGTTCCCGGTATGGCCCAGGCGGACTATGACGGGAGCGGTTTCTATATCGATGAGTTCAAGTACAACAGGGCTCCGTCTTCCGATCAGGAGACCTTTGTCCTTGTGAAAATGAAGTCCAGGACACTGCCGGATACATTGGCGGATGAACTCAGGGCTTTGACACCGACAATGTTCGAGAATTATGTTTCAGATTAGCATCTTACCTGAAGATATTGAGAAACTTGAACTTGCCGCATTTGACGGTGAGATTTGCGTCATAGACAGGAAAGGTCCTGAATATGATGCAGCTGTGCGTTTCCTGGCGCATCAGAAGATGCTGGGATTCGATACCGAGTCCCGACCGTCCTTTTCTCCGGGCCAGCCCCATTATGGAGTATCCCTCCTTCAGTTGTCCGGTCCCGGCAAGGCCTTCCTCTTCAGGGTCAAGAGTTGCGGAATTGATGACAGGCTTGCAGCCATACTCTCCAATGAGTCAATTCTCAAGATTGGAGCAGCCGTCAATGACGATGTGCGCGGCCTGCAGAAATACAAGGATTTCAAGGAGGCAGGCTTCGTGGATCTCCAGAAGATTGTCTGGGAATATGGAATCCGGGACAAGAGCGTGAAGAAGATGGCTGCCATCATCATGGGCGTGCGCATATCCAAGACACAGCAGCTTTCCAATTGGGAGGCTGCGGAACTGTCTGAGCCCCAGAGGAAATATGCTGCAACGGATGCCTGGATCTGCAGGGAGATGTACAAGAAATTGCGCAGATGTGCAAAGGCTCCTCTTACATTCGAGCAGATGCATCCGGAACTGGCTGAAAAGCAGGAGAAGGTGCTGACGCAGGAACAGATTGAGGCCAGGGCGGAAAAGAGGAGGGAGAAAAGGAGGAGACATCGCCGCAATTTGAAGAAACGCAGCGCAAGAAGAAGATCAAAATCAAAATCCAAGTCAAATGTCAAAGATAATACTGAAAAAAGGTAGGGAAGAGTCGCTCAGGAGATTTCATCCATGGGTATTTTCCGGAGCAGTGGCGCAGATTGTAGGAGAACCTGCGGAGGGTGATGTCGTCAATGTCTTCGCTTCCGATGGGAAATTCCTTGCAACCGGTCATTACCAGATCGGCTCAATCGCAGTGAGAGTTCTCAGTTTTGATTCTCCCGTTTTGGGCGATGATTTCTGGAAAGTAATGATATACAATGCATTGCAGGTGAGGAAATCAGTGGGTCTGGCTGGATGTCAGGATGGAAGGACCAATTGTTACCGCCTTGTACACGGAGAGGGGGACAATCTTCCGGGTTTGATTATTGACTATTATGACGGAGTCTGTGTAATGCAGGCTCATTCCGCCGGAATGTTCAGGGCAAAAAAGCAGATATGCGAGGCTCTCATTGCTGTTTACGGGGATGAACTCAAGGCCGTTTACGACAAGAGTTCCGGAACTGCGCCATTCAAGGCCGGGCTCGAACTTGTTGACGGATACATATATAAGAAGGAAGGATTCAATGACGATGAGCAGACCGTGCTTGAGAACGGTCATCGCTTCATTGTGAACTGGACAGAGGGCCAGAAGACCGGTTTCTTCCTTGACCAGAGAGAGAACAGGGCTCTTGTAGAGAAATATTCCAATGGCCGTAATGTATTGAACCTCTTTTGCTACACAGGAGGTTTCTCAATTTATGCTTTAGGCGCCGGCGCTGTTCACGTTGATTCTGTTGACAGTTCCGCAAAGGCAATGGCAATGGTGAAGAGGAACATTGAACTCGGGGGATTCCCTGAGGAAAAGCACGGAGAATATTGCCAGGATGCGATTGAATTCCTGCGCAATGTGCCGGCTGACAAATATGACTTGATGATAGTTGACCCACCTGCATTCGCAAAGCACAGGGGAGCTCTCAACAATGCACTCAGGGCATACCAGAGGCTGAATGCGGCGGCCATTTCCAAGGTTGCACCGGGTGGTCTTGTATTTACGTTCAGCTGCTCGCAGGTAGTGGACAAGGAAGCATTTGCCCTCGCCGTGTTCTCCGGAGCTGCACAGACTGGAAGAAAAGTCCGCATACTCGACAGGCTGAATCAGCCGGCCGACCATGCGGTCAATATCTATCATCCTGAAGGTGAGTATCTTAAGGGATTGCTGCTTTATGTGGAATAGCGAAGTTGCAGTCCTCCTGGGTTAAAGATTTTTGAGCTCCCGGTACACCAGATGTATCGGGAGTCCCATTATAGTATAGAATGATCCTTCGATGCCGGTGATTC
This sequence comes from Candidatus Cryptobacteroides sp., assembly GCA_051870135.1. GTDB lineage: Bacteria > Bacteroidota > Bacteroidia > Bacteroidales > UBA932 > Cryptobacteroides. The sequence goes on from JBJEBP010000226.1 coordinate 31,564, forward strand.
CAATGTATCCGATCCACTCCTGAATCGCGTATGCCCCAGCCTTGTCGAATGGCCTGTATTCATTGACATAATGCGATATCTCATTGTCAGTCAATTCCTTGAAATGAACTATTGCCCGGTCGGACACCGTCTTTTCACCTTTATTGTCCCTTATGGTTATCGCAGTCACGACGGAATGCGACTTGCCCGAGAGGAAGCGCAGCATTTCAGAAGCATCTTCCGGGGAATGCGGCTTTCCCATAGGCCTTCCATCACATACGACAATGGTATCCGACGTCAGAAGTATCTCATCGTCAGCGAGTTGTCTGTGAAATCCGTGCGATTTCCCAGCCGACATCAATGCAGGAATATCCTCAGGGGAAATTCCTTCCGGTATGGTTTCTTCAAAATTGTTCCCTGTATCGACTGTGAACTCGAAGCCTGCACCTTCAAGCAGTTCCCGGCGTCTCGGCGA
>JBJEBP010000227.1:0-8135 GCA_051870135.1 Candidatus Cryptobacteroides sp.
AGAATCAAGGAGAAAGACGGCAGCTGCGAGGCCATAACCACAGAAAACGAACACATCCTCGCCCAGGTTGCCCCTCACCGCACGGAGGCCAGGATGATAAAGACCGTGGACGGCAAGGACATGCTCACCTGGGTTGTATATCCGCCTGAATTTGACTCGACGAAGGTCTATCCTTCAATCCTGATATGCCTCGGCGGTCCTCAGGGCACCCTCAGCCAGGGCTGGTCCTACAGATGGAACTACCGCTTGATGTCAGCACAGGGTTATGTGGTCGTACTTCCGAACAGGCGCGGCACCACTGCCTTCGGCCAGGAATGGACGGAACAGATCTCCGGAGACTATCCGGGACTCAATATGCAGGACTACCTTGCCGCGGCACGCGAGCTCAAGGCCGAGCCATATATCGGGAAAATGGCAGCCTGCGGTGCCAGCTACGGCGGATATTCCGTTTATTATCTCGCCGGAACTCACGGAGATACCTTCGACTGCTTCATTGCCCACGCCGGAATCTTCGACGAGAAGTACATGTACTATGAGACCGAGGAAATGTGGTTCCCGAACTGGGACAACGGAGGTCTGGAGGAGTATTCCTACACTCCTGGCCAGATGGGCCCGGCAGGTGACGGCAAGACATTCGGAGGAATCCGGCAGGGAGGTTCACCTTGGAGCGACAATCCAAAGGCCCGGAGGCATTATGACAACTCCCCTGCAGCAAGGGTGACAGAATGGCACACTCCGATTCTCTGCATCCACGGGGCAATGGACTTCCGCATCCCTTACGACCAGGGAATGGCGGCATTCAACACGGCCAGGATGATGGGAGTTCCGGCACGCCTGATTGTATTCCCGGACGAGAACCACTGGATACTCAAGCCGCAGAACGCATTGTACTGGCACAGGGAGTATTTCAGCTGGCTGGACCAGTGGTGCAAGGAATAGAAAATTGACAGACTGTTGCTACAGCGGCCGCCCCGATGACATCCGGTATTCTGAAGGGGACTGGCCGCTGTACTGTTTGAAATAACGGCCGAAAAAGGATTGGTTCGGGAAGCCCAGGGCGTAGGCCACATCCTTTATGCTGTTGTTCGGATTGTCAAGAAGACGGCGGGCGTCATCCAGGGTCACTATTGTAATCCATTGCAGGGCTGAGCGTCCGGTCTTCTCCTTTATTATTGAGGAAAAGTACCTCGGACTGAGGCATTGTGCTTCGGCATAATGTGACACTTCCCTGCTTCTTGGCTTCTCGGAATACAGGGCTTTCATAAAATTCTGGAATACAACATCATTCCTGTCCTGTTTCATAGGGCTGGCAGGCGTGGCGGAGAAGTACTCGTGCATTATCTGGTAGCACAGGGCCATTGCCAGTGCGCTCCGCATCTGGCTCATCACAGGATCATCTTCCCGATTCTCACGTCTGCGGAGGGCACCAATCAGTTCCTCGACTGAATCTCTCCCCTCACTGGACAGTGAGACACAGGGATTCTCCTTGACATAGAGATAGTTGAATGTGTTCGCAACAATCCTCAATGAGGAATAGACAAATGCGAAATCAGCAATGCCAATCACTCCGGAAAGGTCAGGGGAAATCCTGTGGACATACAGTTCACTCATCGGCAGGTAAATGAAGATGTCATTCTCCTTGACAAGGAAGGTCTTTCCATCGACAACCACCTCAAGTTCTCCTTTCTTGCAGAAAAAGAACCCGTTTTTGTCAACGTTTATAATCCTCCCGCCGTCTTCCAACGACACGGCGGTCACATCGTACAATCCCATTTCAGAAATCGCAGTTTCCATAGTCTCCGATATTTGATTTTCAGCCGATAATTTTTTCAATATGCCTGCTAAAGTAGCAATAATTTGACAAAGCATTGTCTTAATTATGATAAATTATCGGTTATTCACCGGCATAATCGTACAAATAGGACAATATTTCATCAGATTATGTATCTCCCACTCTCAATTATGTCCCTATTTTTGCAGTAAACCAGCTCGCCTCTCATGAGGCTGCATAATATTGATAATTGACAAACGAAGAAATATGAAAAGAACAGAACTTATCGCAGGCATTTTCAAATCCGCGGCAATGGCCACGGCTTTGTGCGCAGCAGCCTGCCTTACACAGTCCTGCGGAAGCAGAAAAACAGTGCAGGAAAAGACAGCCGTAGTGAAGATTGACACGGCAAGGGCATACGGAAACGCTGTCAGGCTCGAATTTCCGGGCAAGGTGACGGCGGCCAATGAAACCAACCTGGCCTTCCAGGTGGCAGGAAAACTGAAGAAAATCCACGGGGATGCGGGGACTTTCATCCGCAAGGGACAGATTATAGCCGAACTCGACGACAGGGACTACAAGGTTCAGCTCAATGCCGTGGAAGCCGAATACAACAGCGTGAAGGCGGAGGCGGAGAGGGTCTTCGCCCTTTTCCGTGACAGTGCCACGACGGCAGCCAACTATGACAAGGCGCGCTACGGGCTGGAACAGATTTCCGCAAAATACGAAAACTGCCGGAACCAGCTTGCGGACACGAAGATTACCGCCCCGTTCGACGGCTATCTCCAGAAGACATATTATGATGCTCCGGCAATTGTCGGGGCAGGAATGCCTGTGGTCTGCTTCATCTCATCAGGCAGCCCGGAGGTGGAAATCAGCATCCCGGGCTCGGAATATGCCAAGTTCAGGGATTACAGGGATTTCCGGGCATCATTCGATTTCATACCCGGGAAGAACATGCCGCTCACACTGTTGAGTATCAGCCCGAAAGCCAATGCGAACCAGCTCTACACCGTGAGGTTCGCACTGTCCGGAACGACAAGGGACGTGGCTCCGGGCATGAACACGATGGTTAGCATGGACTGCAATTCCGGAGATGACGGAAGATGTTCCATTCCATCTTCAGCCTTGTTCAACAATGACGGAAGGAGCCGTGTCTGGATTCTCGGAAGCGGCAATACCGTTTCCGGAAGAGAAGTCAGGGTGGACAGCCTCCACGCTGACGGCATTGCCGTGATTTCAGAAGGATTGGCTCCAGGCGATATAGTCGTGACATCAGGCGTACACAAAATAAAAGACGGAGAGAAAGTCAACATTCTCCGGAAAGCATCTGAAACAAATATAGGAGGCCTGTTATGAGCATTGATTTCGGAAACTGGGCATTCAAGAACAGCAAGCTGATTTACTTCCTGATAGCCGTGCTGCTTGTGGGAGGTGCCCTCTCGGCTTACGACATGAGCAAGCTGGAGGACCCGGAGATCAAGGTCAAGATGGCTATGGTCGTGGCCACCTATCCGGGTGCCTCGGCCCACGAGGTAGAGATGGAAATCTGCGACCCGCTGGAGAAGAGCATAATGTCAATCGGGGATGTTGACAAGGTCCACAGCTATTCCTACAATGACCTGGCCCTCATTGAGGTGACATTGAAAAGCACCACGAACGACAATGACGTGGAGCAGTGCTGGGATCTTCTCAGAAGGAAGGTCAATGACACGAAACAGGGACTCCCTTCCGGGGCCTCCGTGATGGTCCAGGATGATTTCGGACTGGTTTACGGAATGATGTTCGCCCTCACCGGAGACGGGCTTGAGGAAAATGAACTATCCGACTACGCCAGGCTCCTGAAACGCGAAATCGGCAACGTGCCGGGCGTGGCGAGGGTCAATATCTATGGAGAGCGTCAGGAATGCATCAACATCTGCATCAAGACCGACCGCCTCGCGACACTCGGAGTAGCCCCGGCAGAGATTCTTTCGACCCTCAACGGGCAGAACAGTGTATATTATGCCGGCTACTATGAGAACGGGGACGACCGCGTCAGGGTGACCGTCAGCGACAAGTTCAGGACAGCTGAGCAGATTGGGAATATGGTCATCCAGGGACACGAGGACGACCAGCTCCGTCTCAGGGACATTGCCACAGTCGAGCACGACTGGGCGGAGCCGGTACGCAACTCATTGGAATACAATGGCGAGCGCGCCCTCGGAATAGCAGTGGCAGCCGCATCCGGCACCGATATCGTGAAGGTGGGAAGCGCAGTAGAGGAGAAACTCGCCGAACTGGAAGCGGAAAGGCTGCCTTCCGGAGTGGAATGCCACAAGGTATTCTACCAGCCGGAAAGGGTTACCACATCCCTGCTGACATTCCTTGTAAACCTGATTGAGTCAGTCCTCATTGTCGTGGCCATTTTGATGTTGACAATGGGATTCCGGAGCGGCCTTATCATCGGCATCAGCCTGATAATGATTGTGATAGGTTCATTCCTATTCCTCGGATTCATGGACGGCACAATGCAGAGGGTATCGCTCGCATCCTTCATTTTCGCAATGGGAATGCTGGTGGACAATGCCATTGTCATCGTGGACGGAATACTCAAGGATCTCAAGCTCGGCAAACCGAGACGGGAAGCCATGACAGCCATCGGCAAGAAGACCGCAATGCCTCTGCTCGGGGCGACATTGATAGCCATCTTGTCATTCCTCCCGATTTTCCTGTCTCCGGATACAGCCGGAGTCTATGTCAGGGATTTGTTCATCGTGCTGGCAGTATCATTGCTGCTCAGCTGGATACTGGCCCTTGTCCACGTACCTCTGATGGCAGATTCAATGATGAAGGGCCACAAATACGAGAAGGTGGAGGGACTGGACGGCGAGGAAGGGCTCTATAACGGATGGATTTACCGTGCCCTGAGGAAGTCTCTTGGCTTCGCCCTCAACCACAGGGTCCTGACGATAGGCATAGCATTCTTCCTTCTCTGGCTGACCTGGCTCGGCTACGGCAAGATGAAGCAGGGCTTCTTCCCTGATATGGTCTATGACCAGCTATATATGGAATACAAGCTTCCGGAGGGTACCAACTCAACAAGAGTTGCGCAGGACCTCACTGAAATCAGGGAATGGCTGCAGCTCCGTCCGGAGATCGGCGACATAACGACCTCTATCGGAGGCACTCCGGCAAGGTACAACCTGGTGCGCAGCATCGCAACCCCTTCCCTTTCCTACGGCGAGCTCATCATCAATTTCGAGAGCCCGGAGGCATTGGAGAAGAATATGGACGAAATCCAGAGGGAGCTGGAGCAGATGTACCCGGACGCATACCTCAAGCTCAAGAGGTACAACATCATGTACAAGAAATATCCGATTGAGCTGCTCTTCTCCGGACCTGACCCGGCAGTCCTCCACGAACTCGCCGACTCGGCAATGAGCATAATGAAGAGCACTCCGGAAATCTGCCTCGTAACTACGGACTGGGAGCCGGCCGTGCCGGTCTTGAACATTGACTATGACCAGTCTGCGTCGAGAAGGGCCGGAATCAGCCGCCAGGATGTCTCTCTCTCGCTCCTGAGCGCTTCCGGAGGCCTTCCGGTGGGAGCATTCTATGACGGCATCCACAAGAACACGATTTATGTGAAGTGTACCGAGGAAGACGGCGGCCAGGTTGACAATCTGGAGAACGTGCCTCTGTTCCAGATGATTCCGGATATGTCCGGCGCATTGACGGAGGAGAATATGCTGAAGCTCCGCAACGGCACTCTGGACAAGGGTGACCTTGTGACATCCGCCCTACAGACAGTTCCGCTCAAACAGATCAGCCCCGGCGTGAAGGTGGAATGGGAGGATCCGGTAGTACCGCGGTTCAACGGACAGAGAACGCAGAAGATTATGTGTTCCCCTGTGCCTGGAATGGAAACAGAGAGGGCCAGGAAACTTATCGCCGACAAGATTGAGGCAATCGAACTGCCTGCAGGTTATTCGCTTACCTGGGAAGGAGAGAAGGGTGCAAGCGACGAGACAATGAGCAATCTTTTCGCCAACGTGCCTCTCGGCGTGGTCCTGATTATCGCAATGCTGATTCTCCTCTTCGGAGATTACCGCAAGCCTCTGGTAATTCTCTGCTGCGTTCCTCTGCTTGCCATAGGTGTAGTTGCCGCCATGTTGCTGACAGGCAAGACTTTCACGTTCTGCGCAATAGTGGGAATGCTGGGACTCGTGGGAATGATGATGAAGAACTGCATTGTGCTGATGGACGAAATCGGAGACCAGATTGCCTCCGGGAAAGACCCTGCTGAGGCCCTGATTTCCAGCTCGGAGAGCAGGCTCCGTCCTGTGATGATGGCCTCCATGACCACCATCCTGGGAATGATTCCTCTCGTCAATGATGCAATGTTCGGCTCAATGGCGGTGACCATAATGGGCGGCCTGCTCTTCAGCACCATCGCCACCCTCTTCTTCGTCCCGCTGCTCTACGCCATGTTCTTCAGGATAAAGACAAAGTGATTGTTCGGGAATACAAAAGGGAGGGGATAACGGGAACCGCATAAATAACCATCTCGGAATTGAGGCAATAACACGGAAATTTGCGATATTTGTATCAGCAAATAGTAATTTGTACGCATTAAGGAATATGGAAACGCTGAATATCGCGGATTTAGGAGAAAGCCAGAATATCGAGTATAAGGAGAGTTGGCGCGATGAGTATCTGAAATGGGTATGTGGCTTTGCCAATGCAAATGGTGGCAAGATTTATATTGGTGTCAACGACAATCAGGAGATTGTCGGCATTGACAACAGCAAGCGCCTTATGGAGGATATCCCCAATAAGATTGTCACCCATCTTGGGATTATCTCAGATGTGAATTTATTGCAATCCAATGGATTGGAATACATTGAGATAATCGTAGAATCTAGCAATATCCCGATTGCGTACAAAGGTATTTATCATTATCGCTCAGGATCAACCAAGCAGGAGTTGAGAGGCGTGGCTCTTCAGGAGTTCATTTTGAAGAAGATGGGTAGATCTTGGGATGACATTTCCAATGAGAGGGCTACATTAGACGACATAGACCGGAAGGCAATTGATTATTTCCTTCGTAAGGGAATTGAGGCTCAACGTATCCCTGAAGACTTGCGCGAGGCTCCTACAGAGGATATTTTAAGCAGCCTTGGGCTGATTGATAATAATGGAAGGCTGAAGAATGCCGCCATTTTGCTGTTTGGCAACAATCCTCAGCAGTTCTTACCTGGCATTGCTTTTAAGATAGGACGTTTTGGCAAGGACGATGCTGACCTGTTGTTTCAAGATGTAATTGAAGGAAACATCATTCAAATGGCCGACAAGGTGATGAATGCCTTGCAGACAAAATACCTTGTTTCGCCGGTTCAGTTTGAAGGTTTGCAGCGGTATGAGACTCTCGAGATACCGAAGGAGGCCCTCAGGGAGATATTGTATAATGCCATAGCACATAAGAATTATGCAGGTCCTGACATACAGATGCATATCTATAATGACCGAATAGAGGTCTGGAATGATGGTGAATTACCCGCTGGATATACTGAAGAGATTCTGATGGGCAAACACGCTTCGCGGCCTCGCAACAGAAATATCGCAAATGCATTGTTCAAGGCTGGGTTCATTGATACTTGGGGTCGAGGGTATACGAAGATTCAGGATGGGTTCAGAAAAGTTGGAATTCCTGTACCTAAGGTACACAATTTCTGTGGCGGTGTGCAAGTGGTAATTGAGAGGACAAAGTTCTTGAGCCTCCTCGGTGTCACCGATAATGTCACCGATAATGTCACCGATAATGTCACCGATGAAAGATTTGTTCAACTGACTGAAAGACAGAAATTAATCTGCAATATGATATCTGTCGATTCCTTTATTTCGACATCCACCATTGCAAAAGAATTGTCTGTAGCTGTTCGGACTGTAAAACGAGACCTTTCAATCCTGCAGAAAAAAGGTATTGTCCTTCGTGAGGGTAATGCAAAAACAGGACATTGGTTATTTTCTGGTTCTATAGGACTCATTGATTAGTTTTAAGGTTATTTACAAATACCAGCAAGTACAATGGAATTACTGAGCAAAAAGATTGGGATGAATTCCGGGTTCGGGATACCGGCAGCGGGATTCGGGACCTGGCAGAGCGAGCCGGAGAAGACGGCGGCATCGGTGTGCAAGGCTATTGAATGCGGTTTCAGGCTGTAGATAGTAACGTAGATTTCCCCCAGATAGTAATTGAAAAAGGGGCCACGAAGATAGGCATTCAAAGGTAAGCAAGTCTTGTCATTATTTCAAGTTGTTCAGCATTTTTTGAGTTTCTTTTACGCGATATGACGGTCCGGTCATATTGACTAGTCTGGCC
>JBJEBP010000228.1:0-2063 GCA_051870135.1 Candidatus Cryptobacteroides sp.
CTGGGCCTCAGACAAAACGGGAGTTGCAATGAAAACGGTCTCGTACTGTTTCATAAAAATGATACTAAATGTTAATAAATCAATGCTTTAAGCGGGAATGCCCCGCAAAAAGGACTGCAAATTTAGTGATATTTTTTGAAATGGCCAAACTTTTCGCTCTTTATCTATAAGCCTTTTCCTCCATCTCCCAGCCGCAAACCGTTGATATGTAAGGTATCAGGCAGCTTGCAACTTTCTTCTGGCCCTTGTAGTTCGGATGCCAGCTGGCCCCAAGGTCCCCGGTCTCGCTGTGGACATTGCGGGTGACGCACATATAGGTCAGGTTCTCCAGGCCGCTTGTGATGCAGGCAAGCCTGACGTAGTCGAAACTGTATGGGGTGACGTTCGAGGCCATGCAGACGATTGGTACATCATTTCCATAGTTGGCCCTCACTTTCTTCAGCAATTCCACATATCTGCCTATGAATCTGGTCTCGTGCGGCTGGCGGCCGGTCGAGAAGTCATTGGTGCAGAGGTAAATGACCACTACGTCCGGGGTATACGGGGCCTTGGATGCGTCCCACGTTGCATTTTTGTCCATATCGAAGGTCTGGCTGTAGCGGTCTGGCATATTGTAGCCCGGGTTGGCATCATTGTAGTTGCGGACAATGCCCATTCCGGAGTGGCTCACGAGGTTGTAGTCAGCATTGAAATATCTGGCGGTGATGGCGGCGTAGGTCAGGGCGCAGTTCTCTGTTTCGGCCTCGAAAGGGTCGTCGCGGGAATCGCTCTCAGTTCCGTAACCGCAAGTGTATGAGTCACCTATGAACTCAATATGCCTTTCCTTTCGGCCTTCAGCTGCCAGAATCTCACCGTATGAAATGAAACTGTGGAGGGTCACCAGGCCCTGTTCGCCTTCGGTCCTTTTCTGGAGAATGACTGTGTGCTCACCCTTGCCAAGTCCCTCCGCGAGCGTGATTACGGTATCCTTCGCGGCCACGAGGAACTTCTTGTCCATTGTAGCGTCCATCTCCCTGTCCACCCAGACATTGAACCAGGAATTTCTTGTGTCAGAGAGTCTTACGGCCAATGACGGCCCTGTGAACCGGATCCGGGCATAGACTCCGGACCAGTCGAAGGAGACATTTCCGCCTTCAAGGAGTGTCCGGCCCGTATATTCAATCCTGCTGTCCGAAGCAGGCGTTTCAAATACTTTTTTCGGGGATGCTGCAAATGCGCTGCCGCAAATGAGGATCGCGATTGCAATAATGATTGACTTTCTCATATCAGCTTTTCCAATATAATTTCAATTTTGTGCACAGCCACGTCGCTCCCATCATCAGCGAAGTCAGGATTATGCCCTGGACAATGCCCCAGAACTGATTCCCGTCTGACAGGGAGTAGAGCAGGGGCAGAATTCCGACAAGATTCAGGACTGGTCCGATGACATAGCTCGTAACAGTATAGGCTACCATAGGGTTTTGGCCGATGCCGGAGATGAATCCGCTCCGGAGATTGAACCTGAACTCCAGAAGGACCAGTACGGCGGTGACAAGCATTGCCATACCTCCGGTGGTGAAGAGATAGGAGAGGTTGCAGTAGTCCTTCGTGATTCCGCCGTCAATCGGGTCAAAGGCGATGCCGGCTAGAAGCAGGATGAAACCTGTCAAGCCAAGGTTCCTGTATAGGCCGCAGTCCCTGCGCACGAGATTGAAGAATGCGATGGCATACAAGGCTGTGGCAATGAAGTCAATGAGGACAATCCGCAGGTAAAGTCCCCAAAGTTGAATCAGCACCGCCAAAATGGCAATGACCGCCGAGGTCAATATGTTCCTGTTCCCGACCTGTGGTTCCACGTTCAGTGATTTCCCGCTCCGGCTATGCCCGAGGATGAGGTCTCCGGCGATTGAACCCGGCAGGGCAACGAGAAGATACTGGAGCCATTCCGGGTTGAAAAGCCAGGTCAGGCAGGTCGGCTTCAATGCTGCCAGTTCTGGGATGTATGAGAATGCTGCCTTGACAGCTGCGACAAACAGTATTATCAACCATCTGAGCCTCAGGCTGTTGCGTGTCAGGATCCAGAT